>JAGFXV010000046.1 GCA_017861475.1 Bacillota bacterium
TCGGTTCATACATGCAAAACGCTTGAATCGCCCCCAGGTAACCGGGTTCTTCAATAACGATGCCATCGCCTTTGTTTACCAGCACTTTGCCAATCAGATCCAGAGCTTGCTGTGAACCGGTGGTGATCAGAATATCCCCCGGCTCAAAATCAAGACCGAATCGTTGTTTATACCTTGCGGCGATGTATTCACGCAAAGGCAGATACCCTTCCGTAGTGGCATATTGAAAAAGACTGCTGCCATATTTACTGATTGAACGATCGATCGATTCCCGGAGCGCCTCGATTGGAAATGAAACCGGATTGGGCAAGCCTCCGGCAAAGGAAATAACATCATCCGTCTCCGTTACCTTTAATATCTCACGGATAAATGACGACGGTGTATTTAAAATTCGTTCTGAATATTGCATCGTGCATTCCTGCCCTTCTGTAAATTTTTATCATCATAGCATTGCATGAATTTGCATACAATCGTATAATTGTTTGCAAGACAATTTTTATTAAGGAGCGACTTTATGCCAGTCAATTCTTTCGAAGATTACCCGATGAGCTGGAAGCCTAAAATTGAAAACGGTACAACGCCGATTTATCTTGCCATCGCCGAGCAGTTGGAAAAAGACATTCGCCAGGGTAATCTTGCACCCGGAACCAAGCTACCGCCGCAAAGAGAACTGGCTGATTTTCTGGACGTCAATCTCAGCACGGTTTCCCGGGCATTTAAGAAATGTGAACAAAAAGGCCTTATCTGTGCTTCCGTCGGCAGCGGCACATATGTGTCTTCTGATGTAGCAGTCAACACCATTTTGTTGCATCATCATGACTCTCCCCGGCTGATTGAGCTTGGCTCCATCTTTCCCGATGCATCTGCCAATGAGGAAGTCGCCGCATATATAAAAAATATGACTGCTGAGCCGGACTTTGGCAGGCTGTTTCAATACGGTTTCTTTGGCGGTACCATGTGGCAAAAACAGGCGGCTGTAAAATGGATCGGAAAAACTGGCTATCAAACCCAAACACAAAAAATCCTTCTGGCAAATGGCGGACAAAACGCAATCTTTGCTGTACTGGCCGGACTTTTTCATGCCGGAGATAAAATCGGCACAGATCCGGTCACCTATCCGGGCATCAAAACGGCCGCCAAGATGCTGAACATTCAGCTCGTTCCGATCCAGCAGGAAAATGATGAAATCACGGCAGAAGGTCTTCTGTACGCATGTAAAAATGAAAATATCAAAGGGATCTATCTGATCCCTGATTTTCACAACCCAACAACCCATACCATGTCCCTTGATACACGCAAAATGATTGCAGCAACAGCCAAGGAAAAGGAACTGATCGTCATCGAGGATGCGATCAACAGCTTGCTGACGCCCAACCCATTGCCGCCGATTGCAGCCTATGCACCGGAGAATGTGCTGCATATCACCAGTCTTTCAAAGACCGTAGCACCCGGCTTGCGGCTTGCGTTCATCACCACCCCGGATGCTTTTCGCAAACAAATGGAAGTGGCACTGTACAACATGAATATTACTGTTTCCCCGTTTATGGCGGAACTGGCGGCCCGAATGATTTATGATGAGACGGCGGAGAGAATTGTACAAAAGCGCCGCATGCACACGCAGAAACAAAATGTGATCGTTGATGGTTACCTGAGAGGATACAGCGTTTTGGGAGATCATGATTCCAATTTTCGTTGGCTGAAGCTGCCTGAAAGGTTTACCGGGGAGAGCTTTGAACTCTGCGCGTATCACGCCGGCGTGCAAGTCTTTGCTGCAGAACGTTTTACTGTCGGTAAAACAAAACCGGAACGCGCGGTGCGCATGGCAATTACCGCCCCGGAAAATCCTGCGCAATTGGAGGAAGCCTTGAAAATCATCCGCAGCTTGCTGGAAAGCAGTCACGATGAAGCAACATTCTATTGATCGAATTGTTATGCATACAATTTGATAGTTAACGCAACAATTGTTGCGAGGAAGCAGGAACACTCCAAAACGTCCCTCTGTGTCCTTAAATCTCGATATGATAGGCCCGCATCTTGCGGTACAATGTACTGCGCGATATACCCATTTCCTTGGCAGTTTTGCTCATTATGCCCTGGTTTCTTCGCAGGCAGGCTTGAATCATTTCCGCTTCCGGCAAATTGTGACTGTCCTGCGGCGACACCATCTGCCAGGTGCGGGTCTTTCCGCTTTTGACGATCTCCGGTGATAAATCTTCGATGCAGACCAGCTCATCCCCGGCCATGTTGATAGCCCGTTCGATCACATTGCTGAGTTCCCTTACATTTCCGGGCCACTGATAATCCAGCAGCACATCCAAAGCATCGCGTTCAATGCCGGTCACAGATTTATTCAAACGCGGGGAAATGGTTTTGATGAAATGATCGACTAGTTGCGGGATGTCATCCTTTCTTTCCCGCAGCGGAGGGATGTCAATATCGATCACACAAAGACGGTAATAAAGATCTGCCCGGAAATGTTTTTTCTCCACTTCCTCCAGCAGGTTTTTATTGGTGGCGGCAATGATACGCACGTTTACAGGTACTCTGGCGGTTCCCCCCAGGCGAGTGATCGTGCCTTCTTCCAGCACCCGCAGCAGCGACCCCTGCATATCCAGCGGCATCTCGCCGATTTCATCGAGGAAAATGGTGCCCTGGTCAGCCAGTTCAAATTTGCCCTGATTGCCCCCTTTACGGGCACCGGTAAAAGCACCCTCTTCGTAGCCAAACAGCTCGCTGGAAATCAATTCCCGGGGCAGGGCTGCACAATTGATGGCTAAAAACGGCTCCAGACAACGGCTGCTGGCATTGTGAATGGCCTGGGCAAACATTTCCTTGCCCACTCCGCTTTCCCCCAGCAGAATCACATTGGAATCTGACCGGGCTGCAATCTGGGCGCATTTTAATGAATATTTGAAGGTATTATTCTGCCCTACGATCTTGTCAAAAGTAATATGAGCCCGGTTGCCGATCGCCCGTTTGATCAACCGGTTATAAGTCTGCATCGGCTGCAGGATCACCACTTTGCCGATCACATTGCCTTTTTTGCCAATCAGTGGCGTACAACTGACCGCCAGCTTCAGCTTTTCCTTTTTGCGCCGCAGTACCAGCGGTTCAGCGTAAATTTCCCGTTTTCCATAAATCTTGGCAATGAAAGCTTCGTTGGCCGGACCCATAACCTCCGCCAGGCTCTTGCCGATGGAAGTATGAAAATGGATCCCCAGGTTCTGCGCAGCATGTTTGTTCATATGGGTGATCCGTCCATCGGGATCAAGCGTCAAAACCCCTTCGGAAATGGAATCCATAATGGCATTGTTATGCAGATTGGCCATTTCACTTTGCTGGTAAGCGTTTTTCAGGGCCATCTGCCGTTCTATAGCGCGGGATGCCGCTACCACCATACCCAGGGTATGATGATTGATCAACGGATAAGGTCCTGCTGTAGTCAGAATGCCAATGACTGACTGTTCCTGATCGAAAATCGGACTGGAAGCGCCGGTTCCAAACGACAGGCAATTACAGTAATTTTCATAGCCGAAAACCTGCACCGGTTGGGACAGTGCCAAGGCCAGGGCAGGATTGGTAGTCCCCATGACCTGTTCCGACCAATTGGCTCCCGCCACAATTCCAACACCTTTGCCGATCTCCAGGCTTTGCTTGTCCCCCATTAACTCCAGAGCATAATTCTCCCGGTCTCCCAGAGCAAAAAGAAAGCCCGAGCCTTCGGTAAAGTGATGCAAATGTCCCATCATCACCAAAGCCTGTTCAATCAACGCGTGGTTGGCGGCTCGTTTTTCCTCAAGTTCAGTCCGGCTTAAAAAAACATCGCACGCCGGCTTGTAAGGATTTACCCCATATCGCCTGCTGCGTTCCCATGAATCTTTGACATCCTGGGAAATGTTTATCCCGGGATACTCTCCGTTATCATGTACGACCTGCCAGATTTTCTTCATATCGTCTGCTACCTGATCCACGCTGAGCCCTCCAAACTATAAGCACTCATTACAGTTCATCATTTTTTATTATAGCAATTTCTCCACAGGAATTGGTATTTTTTAGATCTCATTATCTGC
Source organism: Bacillota bacterium (assembly GCA_017861475.1). Classification (GTDB taxonomy): domain Bacteria; phylum Bacillota; class Syntrophomonadia; order Syntrophomonadales; family Syntrophomonadaceae; genus Syntrophomonas_B. Next base: position 4,071 of record JAGFXV010000046.1, read on the forward strand.
ATGCCATTGATACCATTTCCGTTTTTTCGGCCTTTATGTTGCTTTTAACAAAGTATTTCTACTGTTCCGATATGGTTTCTGGAATTGTATTGCCTGCTACACTTTCGGTCCGGCAACATCCTCCGTATGGTTTTTCATTACCGATTTTTAAGCATTTGCATGAATTTCATGCGCACTATTACACAGTGGCATGGCTATTGCAAAATATTAATTTGGATTTTTATCTGCTTGCAAGCCAGCAATGAGATACTCCAAAGGGAAGGGGGCCAACTTTTTCAGCAGTGCCAAGACAAATGCACCGTGAAGGTTTGTCAAGGCATCATCAGTTCAGGCAAACAGCAATTTAAACGTTAGGAGGGAAAAGTCTTTATGAGTAATGTGATGGATTACAAAATGTTCATCGACGGCCAGTGGGTGGATGCCCATTCCGGCGAAACGATGGACGTAATCAACCCTTCCAATCAGGAAGTTGTCGCCCGGGTCCCCAAATGCGGTCCGCTGGATATTGATCGTGCGGTGGATGCCGCCCGTAGTTCGTTTGAATCCGGGGTCTGGGCCAACAAAAGCAAGAGCGAACGCGCCCACGTGCTAGGCCAGATTGCCCTGCTGCTATTGAAAAACACCGACCGCCTGGCTTATTTGGAATCCCTGACTTCCGGCGCCTGCATTCGCCGCACCGGGTTCATTGATCTGGGAACTGCAATTATGAGCTTTCACACCGCCGCCCATCTGCTGGATGATATGCCGGAAATCGAACATGCCCGCCGGGCACCTTCTGCCCCGCTGCACAGCTACACGGTGCGTGAGCCCATCGGAGTATGTGCCGGTATTGCCCCCTGGAATGTACCCATAATGATTGCCAGTTGGAAAATGGCTCCCTGTCTGGCCATGGGCAACAGCATGGTTTTCAAACCGGCCAGCATCACTCCCGTGACGGCCCTGGAGATTGCCCGCCTGGCAAAAGAAGCCGGCCTGCCCGACGGTGTTTTAAATGTCGTGACCGGCCCCGGAGCCAGCGCCGGCAGTTATCTGGCTGGACATCCCGGCGTGGATAAAGTTTCTCTGACCGGTTCCACCGAAGTAGGACGGGACATCACCCACCGGGCGGCTGATACCATTAAAAAAGTTACGCTGGAATTAGGCGGGAAATCTCCGCTGATCATCCTGGACGACGCAGATATGGAAGTAGCCATTAATATGGGCCTTTTGGCTTTCCTATATCATCAAGGCCAGATCTGCCTGTCCGGTACCCGCTTGTTTGTTCCCCGCAAGATGCAGGATGAACTGGTCGCCGGCATGGTCAAACGTATCAAAACTTTGAAGATCGGCAACCAAATGGATCCCGTTTCCGATCAAGGCCCCATCGCCAACCTGCAGCAATTGCAGACCATCATGCGCTATGTGGAGATCGGAAAACAGGAAGGCGCCGAGCTGGTCTGCGGCGGCAACCGCCTGTCCGGGGCCGAATATGATCGGGGCTTTTTCTTTGAACCCACTGTTTTTGCCAACTGTACCAACCAGATGACCCAGGCACGGGAAGAAATCTTCGGTCCGGTACAATGTGTGATCCCTTATGACGATGTGGATGAAGCGATCGCCATGGCCAATGATTCTCCTTACGGACTGGCCGGTGGTGTCGTCAGCACCAATGTAGCCCGCGCGCAGTTGCTGGCCAGAAAGATGCGTACCGGTACCGTCTGGATCAACAACTATCACTTTATCCGTCCGGATGCACCTTTCGGCGGTTACAAGCAGAGCGGCGTAGGCCGTGAATGTGCCTTTGAAGGTCTGTATGAATACAGCGAAGTAAAACATATCTGCCAGGATCTGACCCCGGAAGCCAAAGATAAATTCTGGAATCCTTTCCTGGGATTCGTTTATTAATTTATTGAAAAGGAGGGTTTAAGAAATGAGTATGTCACAATACTTTGCCTTTGAATATCGCGGATTGTTGGATGTCGGCGCCGGCAGCATAAGCCAGATCGGATGCCGCTTTGAAAATATGGGCGCACGCCGCATCGGCATTATCACCGACAAAGGGCTGGTGGATGCAGGCGTTGTAGATATGGTCAAGGACGTGCTGGATGCCCAGCGTTTTCCGGTGGTAGCCGGTGTTTATGACAAAATCGAGGTAGACGCCAAGTCATCCATCATCAATGACTGTATCCGCTGGTGCGGGGAAATGGGTGTGGAAGGTCTGCTGGCAGTCGGCGGCGGCAGCGTTATGGACTCGGTAAAAGCCGTCAAAACCATGATGGCTTTTGGTGTTCGTGATGTCACTGAAATCATGCGCGGCACGGCCGGGTCGCATATCGGTCTGAAAGTTCGTCCCATCACCTTCCCGCATATTGCAGTCCCCACCACTGCAGGCACCGGTGCCGAATCTTCTCCGGTAGCGGTGGTACTGATTGAAGAAAGCGATCTGAAGGGCTCCATCATGCATCCTGATCTGCCAGCCAATGTTGCGGTATTAGATCCGACGGTTACCTACTCACTGCCGCCGCGTCTGACCGCCGAAACCGGTTGTGATGCCTTAAGTCATTGCATGGAAGCCTACTTCTGCATGAACTCAAATTCCATTTCCGATGCGCTGGCACTGCATGCCGTCAGACTGATCAAGAAGTATTTGCCCATCGTCATTCAGAATGGAAGAAACGTAGAAGCCCGTACGCAGATGCTGATTGCCAGCAACATGGCTATGCAGGCTTATTCCATGGCCGCTACCTCGGCACCCATTCATAATTGCTCACATGCCATCGGTGCCAAACTGCATATCTCCCATGGTCTGGCCAACGGCGTGCTGATGTCCACGGTTATGAAAGTGCTGGCTCCTTTCTATGCCATGCGTATTACTGATTTTGCTGAAGCCTTTGGCATAAAGACAGAAGGCGTGGCTCCGATTGATATCACCTATGCAACCGTGGAAGCCCTTGAAAACTTCAAAAAAGAGTGTGGCATTCCGGCTTGCTTTGCCCAGAGCCTCAACGCGGAAGACAAGGAAGACCTGCGCATCCGTATCAAAGCTGACATTGCCGGATTTACCTTCCCGCTGCCGATGGAAGCCATCGATGCCATTATGGCCTTGTCTTTCGTACAATAAAGCGGCAGTTTCTTTGTCATGATTTCTCTGGTGCCGGGATTCCATACATCTAAGGCACCAGGAGCACTTAAAAAGGGGGTATTCCTCAAATTATTTGAAGAATACCTCCTTCAACATATAAAGCATTATTACAGTAATTGGACAAGGATTAAATTCATTTTTTTTCATCATCGTGTTTGATGACCAAACCTTCCACGTGATGCTTGCTCATGATCTTTCTTTTTTTGCGGTCTTCTTTGCTTTCAAAGATAATATCCATATCGTAGTTTTCAGGATACAGGTCTTCCCGGTCTATGTGGAGGGTAAGCCGTTTGTGGTTGATGACGTATTTTTTGCCCATAACCATCACCACCAGATCGCCCCGGTTATTCTGTTCTTCGCATACGATGCCGGTACGCTGCATAGTGCTGATATAGACTTGATCTCCAACCTTCAGATTTTTCTTTACATATTGCCGGCTGCGCTCCCGTTTCTCCTTGGTATGGCTGCGTTCCTCCGTTTGGTATTTTTCCGCCAATCTGCTATTAATAGCATAATCATCTATGATGTTGTCCACATACTTTTCCTGATCCGCTGCGTAGCTGATCATTTCTCCGTAGGTAAGTTCATGGGCCCGCTCAATGATATGGCGATCCATCCCCAACCGCAGTGCAATGAGGAAAGCGTTGCTGTCTCCCCAATTGCCGATGTGTAGCTGATAGAGCGGACGAAGGCTGGCAATATCAAAAGCCATACAGCCATTCTCAAAGCCGGGTGTATTGAGGGCATATTCTTTGATCTCTCCATAATGTGTCGTCGCCACTATAACAGCTCCCCGGCCAAAAACCTCCTCCAATACAGCAATTGCAAAGCCTCTCCCCTCTCCGGGATCTGTTCCTGCTCCCAGCTCGTCCATGATCACCAGGGTGGAAGCATCGCAGGTCTTTACAATCATTTGAATATTTTTCACATGGGATGAAAACGTGCTTAGAGATTGTTCAATACTCTGCCCGTCACCAATATCAGCCAGTATATCGGAGAAAACAGCAAACTCACTGCCTGCGGCGGCCGGTACATGCAAACCGCACTGCACCATCAGGGTCAATAAACCGACCGTCTTCAAGGCGACGGTTTTT
>JAGFXV010000358.1 GCA_017861475.1 Bacillota bacterium
TTATAAGCCAGGAAATGCAAGGCAAAATTGCTTCCGGCAACGATCATGAAAAAGGTGACCGCCCATTGCAGCCAAGGGCTGTTGTAAAAGCCAATACTGGCGTTTTTGGTGGAGAACCCGCCCGTAGCCATAGTCGCAAAAGCGTGGCATATCGCATCAAAAAAATTCATACCCAACGCATAAAAGGTCAAAATACACAGCAGGCTAATAACTACATAGGTCTTCCAAAGACTGCGTGCCGTTTCGCGTATACGGGGGCTGATCTTGTCCGAGATCGGTCCGGGTACTTCGGCTTTGAACAACTGGTTGGCCCGCACCCCGATATTGGAGATCAATGCCACAAAAAGCGCAATGATCCCGATCCCGCCCAGCCACTGGGTGAGGCTTCGCCAGAACAGCACCGCCCGGGGACACGCTTCAACATCAGTGAAAACTGACGCACCGGTCGTTGTAAAACCGGACATTGATTCGAACCAGGCGCCCGCAAATGAATCCAGGGCTCCGGTCGTAAGAAAAGGCAGCGCACCAAAAACGGAGGCTACCAGCCAGCCCAGCGTTACCACAGCAAAGCTTTCCTTAAAATTTATGGAATCCTTGCTTTGAAAAAAAATCGTCAGCACCAGCCCGGCAAATATCGTCACGGCGGCAGCCAAAACAAAACCTTTAATTACCGCTCCACCTCCATGGCCCGCCCAGAACAGGCAGGTCAACATGGCGAGGCCGATCAATAATATGATTTTCCCCAGTGCATTGAGGATAACATGTCCCCGGACCATTTATTTGCGCCCCCCGTTAAGAAACAATTTCTCGATTTTGTGAATACTCTTGGGCAAGGCAAATATCATCAACTGGTCATGAGGGTTAATGATAAAATTTCCGTCGGGAATAATGGCCCGGTCTTCGCGCATGACCGCGCCGATAACTGACCCACTGGGCGTATCAAGATTCTTTAATTTTTTGCCGATGGCGACTGCCCCGGGCTGCACCAGCAACTCCAGCATCTCCGCCCGCTCCTCACCAACCAGGGTCACGGAGATGATATCTCCGCTGCGAATATATTTTAAAATCGCGCCTGCGGTAATCATCCGCGGGCTTACGATCGCATCAATACCGATTTGCTCCACCAATGGCATGACATCAGTACGCTTGATCTGACAGGCCGTCTTTTTTACGCCCAGATTCTGCGCGATCAGGCAGCAGAGCAAATTCACCTTGTCGTCATCGGTAACGGCCACGAACATGTCTGAATGGCCGATATTTTCTTCCTCCAGAATTTCGTAGTCGCCTCCGTCCCCGTGGATGACCAGGGAATGTTTTAACTTCTGGGCGATCTGCCGGGCCCGGGATAATTCTTTTTCAATAACTTTTACTTCAATCAACGGCCGGCTCGCTTCCAGCATTTGAGCCAGATAGCAACCGGTGCGGCCCCCTCCCAGTATGGTCACATGCTCAACTTTACGGGAATGAAAACCCAATGCTTTTTCAACTTCCGGCATTTCAGCCGTCCGGGCAATGATATTAATGCGGTCTTCGACACGGAAAACATCGTCTCCGCTGGGCACCAGCATTTTACGGTCACGAACAATGGCTACTATATTATACGGGATAGAACTGTCCAGTTCTTTCAGCTTTTTGCCCTTGATGGGCGAATCTTCATCAATTTCCAGTTCGATCAGCTGCACCTTGCCGTTGGCATAATATTCAACGCTGAGCGCTTCCGGATTTTTTATTATTTTATATATTTCCTTGGCCGTAACCCTTTCCGGATTGATAAACAGATCGATCCCCAGCGTCTCGTTGAGGGAAAATCCCTTGACTTCAAGGTACTCAGGGTTGCGGACCCGGGCCACGGTGGTTTTCACCCCATATTTTTTAGCCAGCAGACAGGCGATCATATTCAATTCATCATATTCCGTCACAGCGATCAGCATATCCGCACTGCGTACACCGGCTTCCTCCAGCACGGAGGTAGAAGAACCGCTGCCGAAAATGACCTGCACATCCAGAGCATCCTCCACAAGTTGCAGCCGTTCCTGTGACTGTTCGATGATCACTACATCGTTGCCTTCGTCTGACAGCAATTGGGCCATGCTGAAGCCGACTTTGCCTGCTCCGATAATTATTACATTCATTAAATAATCACCCGCATTAATAGTAATAGGCCGAATGACTTAGCACCGGCCTGTTTAACTTTGCCATACTAATTGTATACATTATGCCAACAATTTTAAACAATTTGTGAACAATGTTACATACTATTTCCTGATATTTGCAAACGTCAGCAAATAGTACGATAATAAAACATATACATTTGTACCACTCGGAACAATGTATCAGCTGTTAAATATTTTTGCGGGAGGAATGTAAATGATCGTTATAGTTGCTACCTTCAAAGCCAAAGCTGGCATGGAAAAGGAACTGGAAGAAGGTCTGGTCAGTGTTGTTCCCGATGTCCAGAATGAAGAGGGAACACTGATGTATACCATTCATAAATCCAAAGCTGATCCTGGACTGTTTATGTTTTATGAAATGTACAAGGATAAAGCTGCCCTTGAATATCACAGTTCAACCCCTCACTTTAAGGCATTGTTTGGAAAAATTGCCCCTTATCTGGAAGGCGAACCTGATATAAAAATATTCAAGGATATTGCCGCAATCGACCGAAAATAAAAGGTTTTTAACCTTCCAATGTTTTCTTGTATTGCTATTTTTGTTTATAAAAGTACTATACAGATTTAAAAGAACCAGCTATCATTAATTGTAAAGACTCCGACTGTCTGACAATCGGAAAAGTTAATACTAAAAGGAGGATGTAGGAATGGAGTACGAAACCCTTATAGTTACTAAAGAGGATTGGTTAGCAACCATCATGTTCAATCGTCCCAAAGCCATGAATGCTTCCAACCAGCAGTCCATTGCAGATCTGACTGCAGCTCTTGCTGACATTGAAGCAGATGACAATATCCTGGCTGTCATTATGACAGGCGGAGATAAGGTTTTCGCAGCTGGCGGCGACATCAAGTATTTCTCCGAAGCT
>JAGFXV010000047.1 GCA_017861475.1 Bacillota bacterium
TCCCATCCCGAACACGGCAGTTAAGCTCTCCAGCGCCGATGGTACTGCAGATTCTGTGGGAGAGTAGGTCGTTGCAAGGAATTATTTTATTTCTGGATTAATTCAGAGTTTAGAATGCAAATAATATATGATAACCTGGTTTACATAAAGAAATACTTCTGCAAGGCAGGTTCTTAAATGAATGATCTATACATTCGCTCTATAGCGGCATCAGAGTTAAAGGATTTCTATCCAAGAATTGAGAGAGATTTTGCATCTGGTGAATATCCGCCCATGGACGTGTTATACGATCATATGCTGCAAGGCAAACAGGAAGGTTATGCGCTATGGGATGGAAACAGGTATTTAGCCTATTCTTTTTGGGTGGCAAATCTAGCCTATGATCATATTCTGATAACGCTTTTTGCTGTGTTATCAGAATATCGAGGCCAAGGCATCGGGACAATATTTTTAAAAAATCTGCACAAGATGATTAATAATAGTATTATCATCGTAGAGGTGGAAAAGCCAGAGGAAGCGAAAACAAAAAAAGAGAGAGACAAACGCCTTCGACGCATTGCCTTTTATGAAAAGGAAGGCTATATTCTGATTAATGGAATTGATTATATCATTTGGGATATTCCTATGCATTTGATGGTCCGGTCGCAAAAAATTAATGAACCATTAAATAATCAAGAAGTTATACAGATAATGCAACAAATTTACTTCGGGTTGCTGGGAAAAAGATTTATAAACAAACTGCAAATAAAAGAAACAAACGGAGAAAAAAATGAATCAACGTGAAATAAAGATCGGCCAAAAATATCGACATTTTAAGGGAAAAGAATACCAGGTCTTGCATATGGCAAGGCATTCGGAAACCATGGAGCAGATGGTAGTTTATCGGGCTTTATATGATGATTATGGAATTTGGGTCAGACCATTGGAGATGTTTCTTGAACAAGTAGAAATGAATGACCATTTTATTAATAGATTTGAAGAGTTGGAATAGCATTACGTTTTATCGGAACAGCATGACAGCTAATTGAATATTGATTTTATCAAATAGGCAGTGAATGCCTATTTTTTTGTTTGGGATGTTGAATCTTTTCATATAGAATATATAACAGATATGAAACGGTTAAACGGGATAAAAATTGTGGAGTATGGAGGAAAATATGGTTGCTGGCAACAAAGTAATGTTTGTCGTTAACCCACTGTCGGGAGGGGGCAGGACCAACAAGCAATGGCAGAAGGTTGAAAGCTTGCTGTGCAAGAAGAATTACTGTTTTGATGTTCAGTTAACAAAAAGAACCATGCATGCCTGCCAAATAACCAGTGATGCCTTGAAGAATGGCTATGATCATATCATTGCGGTCGGCGGTGATGGTACGATCAATGAAGTCGTGAATGGTTTCTTTCAAAATGCAGACGCTAAAAAGCATGAAGCAGCTTTATCCGTGTTGTCTATGGGAACAGGCAGCGATTTTTCCAGAATTCTGCCGATATCAACCGGCCCCGAATATGCGGAAAAACTTTTGACCGATTGCCGAGAGAAGTTCTGTGATGTTATAAAGGCGGATTTTACAGCCTGGGATGGCAGTTCGGAGACCCGCTATCTTATAAATGTTGCTGATGTGGGCATAGGCTGCGAGACTTGTATCAGACTCAATGACAAAAGCAAGGCAATGGGCGGATTTTTATCTTTTCTTATCAATTTTTTAGGGGTCGTCTTTTCTTTTAAAAGTCCCGAGTTTACAGTTGAAGTGGATGGAGAGCGATTTTATTCTGGCAAATCAAGCCTGGTGGCGATCAACAACGGCAAGTATTTTGGCGGTGGGATGATGATTGCCCCATTGGCGCAGATTGATGACGGACGCATGGATATCACACTGCTTAAGGATGCCAATACACTTGATTTTCTGCTGGCTTTGCCAAGTGTATACAAAGGGAATCATCTTACCCATCCAAAGATCATGCTGACGCAGGGCAGACAGGTGAAAATTTCATCTCCGGTGAAAGTTGGTCTGGAAATGGATGGTGAGACCCCGGGAATGGTAGATGTTATTTTTGAGGTACTTCCCTCAGCCATAAAATTACTAATCTGAAAATTTGTCGTGGCTTCTGCTGAGATTACGTCAACAGTCCGGCGAGGAAGATAAATATGAACGATCAGATTCCTATATATTCAGCACTTTGCCGCTACAGGGGTGAAGAAAACCTGCGCTTGCATATGCCTGGACACGCTGGCGGCCGGGGAGTAAATGAGATGCTGCAATCGATTGCAACAATTGATGTTACTGAGGTTGGGGGCATGGATGATTTTCATCTGCCGCAGGGTATCATTGCTGAGTCGCAGCGCTTAATGGCCCAAACAGTTGGAGCCGGGGAAAGCTTCTACCTGGTCAACGGGGCCAGCAGCGGGATCCATGCCTTGTTTATGAGCACGGCTGCAGAAGGAGAAAGAATTCTGCTGCCACGCAATTGCCACCGAAGTTTCTACGGGGGCATGGTGCTGTCCGGTGCAATGCCGGTATACATTCCCAGCCGGATCGATGATCAATTGGGTCTGGAGCTGACGGTAAAAGTTTCAGAAATTGAAAAATGTCTATTGCAGGATCCTGATATTATAACGATTTTTATTACCAGTCCCAGTTATTTTGGGACTTGTTCTGATATTGAGTCTATTACTGCGCTGGCCGGGCAATATCAAAAAGATGTCCTGGTGGATGAGGCGCATGGCGGGCATTTTCCTTTTCACAAGGATTATCCGGCTCCGGCTTTGGCTCAGGGAGCTATGGCAGCGGTAAACGGTTTGCATAAAACCTGGCCGGTTCTGAATCAGGGCGCTTGTCTGCATATTGCGCCGGGCTTTCCTGAACATGCGCGACTGCGCCAGGCAGTCAGCCTGCTGACGACGACAAGCCCGTCTTATCCGCTTTTGGCTTCCATGGAACTGGCCAGAATGTTTATGGAGCAGGAAGGCGGTTATCGACTGGAGCAAGCCGGACAATGGTCTGAAAAATTTAAAGAGAAAATCAATCAAATAAAAGGGCTGCATTGTCATCATGAAGAATTCAAAGAAAGGTCTGATATAAAAGGGATCGATCCCTTAAAGGTGCTCATATCAATGCCAGGACTGCAAGTAAGCGGCTATCAAATGGGCAACATATTAAAAGAAAAATACCATATTCAACTGGAAATGGAAACCGAGCATTCAATTTTGGCGATGTTTTCTTTATTACATGATGAATCAGACTGGGAAAGATTCTATAAGGCACTGCAGGAAGTGGCTGCAGATTATGCAGGCAGCAAAAAGGGATCCCTTCGGATTGAATCCCCCCCTGCTGCAAAAGTTGTATTGAGCCCCAGAAGGGCTTTCCAGTCAACCAAAAAACAGGTCAAACTGGCAGAGAGCCTGAATCTGATTTCCGGGGAAATGATTGCTGTATATCCCCCCGGTATCCCTTGTCTGCTCCCAGGGGAAACCATAACCGAGGAAGTTTTGGATTACCTTCATTATATGATTGATTCTGGTGCACGCATACAGGGACCGGAAGAGCCGACCCTGAAGAATATTTTAGTTATAGACTAAAATCGATGGACAAAAGTTATAAATGATTTGCAAGGCGGTGAAATATTGAAGGCACGAGGGAAGTTTATAAGTCTTGAGGGGATTGATGGCTGCGGTAAAACAACGTTGCGTGAACAGTTGCATGATTATTTGAAAGATAAATTCGAGATACTTATATTGCGGGAACCGGGCGGCACGGAAGTATCTGAAAAAATCAGGGATATGCTGCTTGATGTTCGCAACGTGGGTATCAAGTCTCGAACAGAGGCTTTTTTGTATGCAGCTTCCCGCAGCCAATTGGTGGAAGAGATGATCCTGCCTGCCTTGCAGGAAGGTAAAATGGTAATTGCAGATCGTTTTATGGATTCAACGATTGCTTATCAGGGTTATGGCAGAGGTCTTGATATAGAATTTCTCATGAAGCTTAATGAATTGTGTACGGGTGGATTAAAGCCTGATCTGACTCTGTTGCTGGATATAGATCCCGAGGAGGGGCAGAGGAGAAGGAACAAGGATGTCCCTGACCGTCTGGAGAAAGAAGGGCTGGAGTTTCAAAGCCGGGTCAGAATCGGATACCTTGCATTGCAGCGTGCTGAACCTGACCGCATTAAGCTGCTCAACGGAGGAGACAGCATTATTGAATTGCGCGGACAAGCGTTGCAGCATATGTCTGTGTTATTATAGTTGCAGGAAATAAATTTCGATTTTGGTGAAATCCAAGCGGCACATGAATGCTGCCGAGGTGGCAATATGAATTATTTTTACAACATAATCGGACAGGAGAGGGCGATTTTGCCCCTGCAAAGAGCGCTGCAAAGCGGTCATATAAGCCATGCCTATCTTTTTTGGGGGGCGGCCGGGGTAGGTAAATATACTACCGCGCTGGAACTGGCCAGAGCTGTAATTTTAAGCAGTGACCCGCAAGGCGAAGCCTATTGGCGGGAAGGAGTTCATCCGGATTTTAAATTGATCGAAAAAGCAGATAAAAAAAGTATGATCGGCATAGAGCAGGTGACCAATGATATTGAGCCCTGGCTGGGGTTAAAGCCTTATCGGGCCAGGCGCCGTGTGGTGATTATAAAGGATGCTCATCTGTTGTCACTGCCCGCAGCCAATGCCCTGCTCAAGACGCTGGAAGAGCCGCCTGAATATGCAGTTATTATTTTGGTGGCAGATGAGAATAATTTACTGGAAACCATCATTTCCCGTTGTCAGGTGATCAAATTTGATTCCCTGCGGGAAGAAGATTTGATCACATATTTGACTGGTCAGGGGATGGAAGCAACAAAAGCAGGCAATCTGGCCAGATTGGCGCAGGGCAGCATTGCAACCGCATTGTTGTTTGTTGAGGAAGAATGGAATGAATTCTGGGAACGGGCCAAGGATCTGATGGAGTCACTGGCTGCCGGTCAGCCGAGTGATGTATTTCTGGCCGCTGAAAAAATAGAAAAACAACCGCTGATTATGGTATCTTTACTGGAGACGATCTTACGTGATATTTGCGTTTACCAGCAGACCGGAAATCCTGAACAATTGCTGATGGCACAAAATTTACCGCTGTGTCAGAAATTCAAGCGTTTGCAATTGGACAAGGTTGGACCGGCTCTGGGCAGCATCAGCAGCATGAAAAAAATGTATAATCGTTCCGTCAATCCAGTGTTGCTGAATATTAACATTTCCTATGCATTACAAGCTGCGTTAAGATAGTAATCAGATACAATCGTGACAGGTAAAATTATATTTGGAGGGATTCCAATGGCTTTGGTCGTCGGGGTAAGATTTAAACCAGCCGGCAAGATATATTATTTTGATAGCGGAGATTTCGAGCTGACAAAAGGCGATGCGGTAATCGTGGAAACGGTAAGAGGCATCGAATACGGAGAGGTTGCCCTCGGCAAAAGAGAGATCGAGGATGACCAATTGGTGTTGCCGCTTAAAAAGGTCATCCGTATTGCCAACGAAGAAGATAAAAACGTTTATACGACCAACAAACAAAAAGAAAAAGAAGCACTGGAGTTGTGCAAGGAGAAAGTACATTTGCATAATCTGCCCATGCGTCTCATTGATGTGGAATATACTTTTGATATGGGTAAAATCATATTTTATTTCACCGCGGAAAGTCGGGTTGATTTCCGGGAGTTGGTCAAAGACCTGGCGTCAATTTTTAAAACACGGATCGAATTAAGACAGATTGGGGTCAGAGATGAAGCAAAGATGCTGGGGGGTATCGGTACCTGCGGAAGAGTTCTTTGCTGCAATAATTTCCTGGGTGATTTTGAGCCGGTCTCCATCCGCATGGCTAAGGAACAGAACCTTTCATTGAATCCGACTAAAATTTCAGGTATCTGCGGGCGCCTGATGTGTTGTCTGAAATATGAATCTGAACTCTACGAAGGCAAGCGGTCTGAGGGGGATAAGAATGGACGAAACTGCCAAAAATGTGCAAGAACTGAAGATGATAATCCGGGAAATGGTGCTTGAACTGGGTGATCTCAAAGAAAGAGTGACCCGTTTGGAAAAAGGAATACAAGCGGAAGCAGAAACAGAAGCTTTAAATATAATCAAGCCGGATCTGGAGATTATTAAACTGCAGGGTGAAGGTTACGAGCGTCTGGGCATGCTCTACAATGACGGATATCATGTGTGCCCATCCAATTTTGGAGACAGTCGGCAGGAAGAGTGCCTTTTTTGCCTTGCTTTTATAAACAAGGAGTAGACTTTTGTTGAATAATGAACTACGTAATGATGAGAGTTTGGATGATCTCATACTCGGCAATATGAAGGTCATTCAACCCCGGGAAGGTTACCGCTTCTCTCTGGATGCAGTCCTTTTAGCCCATTTTCCCGCTGGCAACAGGATCAAACAAATTGTGGAATTGGGTTCAGGCAGCGGAGTCGTATCATTGCTGACGGCCTGGAGGGCTCCCCTGGCTCGAATAACAGCTCTTGAAGTACAACCGGCTATGGTGGAACGATCCCGCCGCAGCGTTGTCCTGAACGGATTGCAGGAACGAATCGACATTATTGAAGCAGATATAAAAGAAACAGAAAAGATACTACCGGGAGGGATGGCTGAACTGGTTTTAAGCAACCCTCCTTTTTGGAGAAAAGGGGAGGGCAAAATCAGTCAAGATCCGGAAGAAGCCGTTGCCCGACATGAGATTAAACTCAGTTTGCCGGAACTGGTGGAAAAAGGGGCATATCTTTTGGCTCCGGGTGGTAAATTGGATATTATTCACCGGGCGGAACGCCTGGATGAAGCAATGGAATTGTTTCGCGTCTGCAAAGTGCCGGTCAGGAGATTGCGTTTTATCCACTCTTTCAGTGATCGTGAAGCACGGTTGGTATTGATTGAAGGAGATAAAAATCCTCCCGGTCCGCTGACCGTTATGCCGCCGCTGATCATTTACGAACAAGTCGGGGTTTATGGTCAGGAATTGCGAAACATTTACGGCAGATAGCAACTCAAATCCTGATGCGTGTGTGTGAATATAGTTAATTAGGAGAAAAATATGGAACCAGGTATTTTATATGTATGCGGCACCCCGATAGGAAATTTGGATGATGTCAGCATTCGCTTGTTAAAAACCTTGCGCAGCGTGGATCTGATTGCCTGTGAAGATACGCGCAACACGATAAAACTCCTTAACCGCTTTAAAATTAAAAAACCGCTGCTCAGTTATCATCAGTACAGCGGGAATGTAAGGGAAGATTATCTGCTGGAGGAACTCCGGGGCGGCAAAATGATTGCCCTGGTAACCGACGCAGGAATGCCGGGAATATCAGATCCTGGCCCCGAACTGGTTAAAAAGGCCATTGCAGCCGGCATAAAGATTGAAGTCATTCCAGGGCCTTCAGCATTTACGGCAGCACTGGCAATTTCAGGACTGGACAGCAGCAGTTTTATTTTTTACGGATTTCTTCCCCGCCAGCATAACCAGCGCCGTAATTTATTAAAAGAATTGCAGGAGGAATGTCGTACCGTAATTTTTTATGAAGCCCCGCATCGCTTGTTGGCCAGTTTGGCAGATGTGCAGGATATTTTGGGTAATGACCAACCGCTGGTCATTGGCCGGGAATTGACCAAAAAATATCAGGAGATGCAGCGAGGTACGGTAGCTGAGATGATCAAACACTATCAAATTAACGCACCCCGTGGAGAAATTTGCCTGCTCCTGCCGGGCAGACAGAAGGATCTTTCAACTACGTCCATTGAGCAAATTGCCGAGGAAACCAGACAGTTGATTAAACAGGGCTTGGACAAAAAAGAAGCCTTCAAAATGAAGGCTCATGAATATGGAATAAAAAAATCTCAGTTGTATAAGTACTTTTTAGATTTTCCGGAATGATGTGAGGGATTAACCAATCTGTTTAACTAATTCTGTCAGACAGGCTTTGCAAAGATTTTTGCCTTTGTAATTCACAACATCTTCAGCATTGCCGCAGAATATACAGGCCGGTTCATATTTCTTGAGGATGATTTTGTCGCTGTCAACGTAAATCTCCAAGGCGTCCTTTTCTTCAATTCCCATGGTACGTCTTAATTCGATAGGAATAACAATACGACCTAATTCATCTACTTTTCTAACTACACCGGTTGATTTCATCATACCCGCAGACCTCCATTCATTGTTATATTTAAATAGTACATCTTTCGACCTATTTCTGAACTAGAGTATACCAGCGCTGGTAGAAAAAGTCAAGGTTTTAGCTACAAAA
>JAGFXV010000359.1 GCA_017861475.1 Bacillota bacterium
TCCTTGGTCTGCTCATCCCTTTTCAATGTCAGGGACGGGTCTTCTTCAACCAGCCGCGATAGGGCATTGCTCATTTTATCCTCATCGCCGCGGCTTTTTGGAAATAATGCGCAGGAGATAACCGGACTGGGAAATTTTATCCTTTTAAAATTGATTTCGTTTTTTTCATCACAATAGGTGTCACCCGTGGTGCTTTCCTTAAGTTTTGCAAGAGCCATGATATCCCCGGTAATTGCCGATTCAGCAGGCTTCTGGGTTTTACCCTCAAGCTGCAGTATCTGGCCAATCTTTTCTTTGGCCTTCTTCGTCGCGTTATATACCGTGCTGTCAGCATTCAGCGTTCCAGAAAAAACGCGAAAGATAGTCAGTTTACCTGCATAGGGGTCTGCTATTGTTTTAAACACATAGGCGGCAAGAGGCGCATCGTTTTTAGGCTCCAGGGTCTTCTGCTCCTTTGTTTTGGGCTCAATAACGTCAATGGCAGCTCTTTCCAATGGAGAAGGCAGATAGTCTGCCACCGTTTCCATTATCATCTTGACGCCCGTATTCTGTATAGCTGATCCGCATATCACCGGAATTAATGATTGATTGATAATGCCGGTTTTTATGCCGCCGGCTATTTCTTCAGATGACAGCTCCTTCCCTTCCAGGTATTTTTCAACAAGCTGCTCGTTGGTTTCTGCTATGTCTTCAATCAACTTCTGGCGAAACTCTGTTGCAGAATCCTTACAGTCTGCGGGTATTTCACTCTCGCTGAAATTCCCGCTGCCGTCATTGGCAAAGATATTTCCCTTCATCTTGACCAGATCAACGATACCCTTAAAGCCTGATTCCTTCCCTATGGGAATGAACATGACCAGCGGCTTGATCCTGAGGGTCTTTTTAATATTTTCCAGGGCATTGGAGAAATCAGTATTTTCCCGGTCGAGTTTATTAATAACGATTATGCGGGGAATTTTAAATTCATTGAGGTACTGCCAGACCTTTTCGGTTATGACCTGCACCCCGGATGAGGCATCAACAATCACCAGCGCGCCATCTGCAATCTGGAGGCTGTTATAGGTATCGGCGATGAAATTGGCATCACCTGGCGTGTCAATTATGTTTATCATGCATTTTTTCCAGCTTAGATGGTGAAACGAGGTGTTGATCGTCAACTGCCGCGCCCGTTCCTCAGGATCAAAATCCATTACTGAATCTCCGCCATCGACCCTGCCCATGCGGTCGGTTGCCTTGCCATTGAAAAGGAACGCTTCTGCAAGGGAAGTTTTCCCGGATTTTCCATGACCTACCAGCGCAACATTCCGGATGTCCTTAGATTCGTACTTTTTCATATCAGTATTCCTTCCACGGTAATTAGATTATTAGAGGCCAACTTTCAGCCATCCGCTATTAGCTTTTAAGAATTTTTATTTATATGAAATTGTATGTTAAATTGCAATAGAAAATAACCCACATAATAAATAAGGCAGCAGCTTTTTAAAAGCCCTGCCCTTTATAAATTTCGCCACTGATTTCACTGAAGAAAATTTTTTAAATTCCTTCATCAATCGGGATTATTTTCTCAATCTCCTTTAACACTTTATTCAAATTCATTGCCGTAGAACCAATAACCTTTCCATTGGAAAGATGGAGATGGTGAGGATACGTATCCACTTCATTGTGATGTGGTACATTATCCCATCGTTTTATCAATTTACCGTTTGCTGATTGCCAGTGAAAACTATAAGTCACTATGTTCATCTTGTTCGTATGGATCTGCACATATTCTGCAAATTCGAAAATATCTCCGTTTGTTAATCTGCATATGACACGGATGAAACCATCCTCATCACCGATTACACGTCTCAGGACTTTAAACGAAGAAACAGCATGACTTATAAGAATCTCCTGCAGGGTATTGTGAAGCTCCCCGCTTACAAGGCGGGGCTTCCCGGAGTTTAATTTTTATTTATCAGATACATGCCTCTTTACCCTGCTTACAAAGCGGGGCTTGCGAGGCATGAAACCGGTCAAAATAATCTTTAACCATCTTTTCGTTTGCCTTCAAGCTCAGCTTTTTTATCGAGGAGAAGATTGCGCATCTGATAAAAAGAAGCCCACTCTACAAAGGCCATGTCATCTCCCGCAGTGCCAGCACGGAATTCCTTAAAGAATACCGAAGAATCTTTTTTATAGGTCCGCTCAAACCTTTTTATATCTTTATCCAATTTCTTTATTTTTCTTTCATATTCCCTGATTTTGTAATTCAGCATCTTTGAAATTGTTTGAGATATAAAGATATCTTCTCCGTGTTTCTGAATGAACTTTTGAAGGGTTTTAACTTTTAACAATGTTTGATCCATTGAATATTCTCCTGCACTATATTGTTAAATTCAGGTTAATAAATATTACCCAAGGGCAAATGTTGCAAATATTTTTGCGCGACTTTCTGTCCAGTATCAAAAGTGAAGCTCCCTGCTTAAATAAAAGGGCTTGCGAGCAACATAAACCGGGTCACTAATTCCATTACACACTCCGCATTCCGAAATCCGCAATCAGTTACTCTCTTCAACCTTTATCTTTGTGCCTTTGTGCCTTTTAAACTTTTATAATTTGAATTTCAATTTATATGAAACCGCCTCAGTTGGACAATCGGTGCAGCGCATACAGCGAATGCATTTGAGTGATGCGCCGCCTTCTTCGTGAATTTTTATGGAAACAGGGCATGATTTATAGCATTTGTTGCACTGGATGCAGCGATTTTTATCTACCTGGATTCTAAGAAAACTTACTTTATTAAAGAGAGAATATATGGCTCCGAGCGGACAGGTAGTGCGGCAAAAAGGTCGTTTGCTCGCGATCATCCACAGGAGATAAACTGATAGAATAACAATTTTAATAAAAAATAATCGCCCCACGAGTTGCCTGAGGTCTGCGTTGTAAAGAACCTGTGGTATGCCTGCCTCCAGTGTCCCGACAGGGCAGAGTTTGGAAAACCATGGTTCCTTGGTAAAGTACGGGATAATGAGCACCAGGACTATCAGGCTAGACCAAACGGGCATGCCCAGCCGCAGACTATTCTGCCGCCGAGCGAGCCCACTAAGCCAAGTAAACCAAAGGTGTAAAAGGTAATATGATAAGCGCCATAAGCTGCAAAGAACTGAATTATTCCGATGGGGCAGGCAGATATAGCGCCGGGGCATGAATAGCAGTTGAATCCAGGACAGTTTAGAAATTTTAAATTACCCTGGTAGATAGTGCCAAGAATAAAGCCTTTGATGTATGCATTGTAAAGAAGTGCTGATAAAAACTGTGCTACTCTTTGTTTCATAAGGCTGTGGGCAGCTTGTTAAACGAGCCCGATGCATGACAGGCATATGCGTATAGCCTGATCAAAAACTTTTAATGGTTCCTGCAG
>JAGFXV010000360.1 GCA_017861475.1 Bacillota bacterium
ACGGGAACTTATTGCCCATCATCAGAACAATCAGGCTATGGCAACCGTTCTATCCACAATCATCGATGAGCCGTTTGGTTATGGCCGGATCGTTCGTAATAAAAATGGCCATTTTGAGCGTATCGTGGAGGAAAAGGATGCCAGTTTGGATCAAAAGAAAATTTGTGAGATTAATTCCGGTATGTACTGCCTGCAGGTCAAAGAAGCTTTTGCCGCATTGCAGCAATTGGGATCCAGTAATGCCCAGGGCGAATATTATTTGACCGATATTTTGGAGATCCTAAAAAATAAAGGTCACAAGGTGGAAGTATTTATTACGCAAGCCCGTGATGACATCTATGGAATCAATAATCGTGAGCAACTGGCTGAAGCCGAAAAAATCATGCGTAAACGCAAAAACAAGGAATTAATGATGGCGGGAGTAACCATAATCGATCCCGAAACAACTTTTATCGATCGTGAAGTCACGATTGGCATGGATACCATAATTTTTCCGTTCACCATCATTGAAGGACAAAGTATGATCGGAGAATCCTGCCTGATTGGACCCAGTTCACAAATCAATGATTCCATTGTCGGCGATCATGTCGTGATAGAAAATTCAAGGGTCAAAGAAGCGCACATAGGCGACGATTGCAACATCGGGCCCTTTTCCTATCTTCGCCCGGGAGCAGTTTTGCATGAGGGCGTCAAGGTGGGGGACTTTGTGGAAATAAAGAAATCCGTCATCGGGACAGGAAGCAAAGTTCCGCATTTAAGTTATGTTGGTGATGCCGAAGTAGGCAGTGATGTGAATGTAGGCGCAGGAACCATCACCTGCAACTATGACGGCAAGAATAAATGGCCGACGATCCTGGAAGATGGAGTCTTTATCGGCAGCAATACCAATCTGGTAGCACCGGTGAGGATAGGTAAAAACGCCATAACAGGAGCCGGATCAACCATTACCAGGGATGTTCCGGCAGATACTCTGGCGGTGGAGCGGGCCAGCCAAAAGCATGTTGAGGGTTATAAAAGAAAGAAAGACAAATCCTGAGATAATAATTTGGGAGGTATAAGGAGTATGAAGGCATCCAGGTGGAGGATGAAACTTTTTACAGGCAACGCGAATCCCTGTCTGGCGCAAGAAATTGCATCTTATCTGGAAATACCGGTGGGAGATGCAACGGTCAGTCACTTTTCTGACGGAGAAATAAGTGTAGCTATCGATGAAAGCGTAAGGGGAGTAGATGTATTCGTAGTACAGCCGACCTGCTCGCCAGGTAATGAAAATCTCATGGAATTATTGATCATGATTGATGCCTTCAGGCGGGCTTCGGCGTCGCGTATCAACGCGGTCATCCCATATTATGGTTATGCCCGCCAAGATCGCAAAAGCCGTGCCCGTGATCCGATTACTGCCAAGCTGGTATCCAATTTGATTGTTGAAGCGGGAGCCCAGCGGGTCGTAGCAGTGGATTTGCATGCCACCCAAATACAGGGATTTTTCGATATTCCGGTTGATCATTTGCCCGGCGTGCCAACCATTGCTGAATATCTTAAACGGAAAGGACTGACCAATGATGCAGTGATCCTTTCTCCGGATGTAGGAGGCGTTACCCGTGCCCGTGACCTGGCTGCCAAACTTCAGGCACCGCTGGCCATTATTGATAAACGCCGTCCCGCTCCCAATGTTTCTGAGGTAATGAATGTAATCGGTGACGTTGACGGCAAATCAGTTATTATCATTGATGATATTATCGATACCGCCGGTACCATTTGCACTGCAGCGCAAGTGATGATGGACAAGGGGGCCAAGGATGTTTATGCCTGTTGTACCCATCCGGTGTTCTCAGGTCCCGCCATGGAAAGATTGGAAAAGGCTCCGATCAAGGAAGTCATCGTAACCAATACCATACCGATTAAAGAAGAACAGATGCTGCCCAAGATCAAGATCCTTTCAGTGGCGCCGCTGGTAGGTGAAGCCATCCTGAGAATCCATGAAGATCTTTCCGTCAGCAAGTTGTTTGAAGCGTAAATAAAGCGGTTTCAAGTCATTAGCGACGATTAAATCCATAAATAATTAAGAAAATGGCTGCGCATGAAGTGTATTTACGCTTATGGGCGGCCTTTTACAATCTTTGCGATAATCGACGGCAGGCAATCATGAAGATGAAAGGTCTCATAATATTTGTATAAGCTATTATTTTTTTGTTAATCATGTCCAAAAAGGCCCTCGATTGGACAAGGCAAAATATAAGGACTATACTTCTAGTGAGTTTGAGGAATGTTGAGGACCGTTTTGCATTATGCAAAGACCAACAGGAGGTTTTACTATGGCAACAGCACCAACCCTTTATTGTAAGAAAAGAGAATTGAGCACGAGAGGTTATCTAAACAAAATGAAAAAAGAAGGTTGGATTCCAGGCGTGATTTATGGAAAGGAGAAAAACGGCGGAACCATACTTCTGGAAGCCAAAGAAGTAAAGAAAGTTTTTAGCCATACGGGTACACGGGGAATAATCATGTTGGAGATTGAAGGAGAGAAAAGCCCGGTCATGGCCCTGATCAGAGAACTGCAAAAGAGCCCGATCGGCGATGAATATATTCATATAGATTTCCTTCCTTTAAAAAGCAACGAGAAAGTTCATAATATCGTCAGCATCCATCTGCTGGGGGAAGAACAACTGATCGAGCAGGGCAAAGTTTTGCAGGTTATGACAAAAGAAATTGAAGTTTCCTGTTTGCCGGCTGATATTCCTGAAAGTATTTCAATTGATTTAACAAACCTGAGCAGTGGAGACAAAGTAGTGATGGGTGATATTTCCCTGCCTGCCAGTGTAGAACTGTTGCAGGATCCTTCCACCGTAATATGTATCGTGGCCCAGACCAGAACAACTGAGGAACCAGAATCAAATGTTGTTGAAGAAGCCGCAAAAGAATAATCGGAGAAGACTAAATCATGACTGATGAATTAAAATAATATATAAACAATGAAGCCCGCGACTGAGACGTACACAAAAACGAGGAAAGCGCGGGTTTCA
>JAGFXV010000361.1 GCA_017861475.1 Bacillota bacterium
GCGCCATAAAGCTTCTGGCTTGGTCAATATAGGTGGCGCTGTCTTCACCGTAAGGAAAAAACGGAGCGAAGAAGGAAATCGTCGCCGCGCACAATCCCGCAAACAAGGCCAAGACATAAACAATGGATTTTTGACTCATCTTCAGCAGCCTTTTTGGTCAGTGACCAGAATAATTTCTAATACCTTCAGGCAACTTCCCACAAAATGCATCAGGGAATTATCAAACAGTTCTGTTATGCCGGTTTCATAGCCATTTAAGCCTTGTTTATTGTTTCATTATAGAGAACAAAACGGTTTCATTGCCTACCATAATCTTAAAATCACCGGGCTCCATAATCCGCTTAAGCTCAACACCGATAAATGACAAATCGTAGGGCGTTAACGTAAAGCTTAAGTTTTCTTCTTGACCTGGCTCAAGCTCGATTTTCTTGAATGCTTTTAATTGTTTGTTGGGCCGGGTTACAGAAGCTGCGACAACATTCAGATAAAGTAAAACCGTTTCCTTGCCTTTTAACAATCCGGTATTTTTAACATTAACTGTAATATTGATATTTTCGCCCCTCTTGATTTTGTCTTTTTCTACCTTCAAACCGCTGGTTTGGAAGGCCGTATAACTTAAGCCATGGCCAAACGGATACAAGGGATTATAAGAATTAAATTCATAAGATTCGATCGGTTTATGATCATACATGACTATATCGTTGGTATTTCTCGGGTAAGAAATAGGGAGCTTGCCATTGGGGTTATAGTCACCATATAAAATATCGGCAATAGCCTCACCACCCTCCATGCCAGGCAGGAAGCCCAGAATAACACCGGGGACCTGTTCGGCAATCGACGTAATAATTCGCGGACGCCCTCCTAAGGTGACCAGAATGACCGGTTTTCCGGTTGCAATCATAGCGTTGGCAAGATCAAGTTGAGTTTGATCGAGATTTAATGAGTCGATATTGCCAGCTGTTTCCGTATAAGGTTTCTCACCCAGACACAGCACTATGGTGTCGTGGTTTTTAGCCTCCTCGACGGCCTTTTGAATATCAATTTTGTCAGCAAATGAATTACCACCAACGTAAGTCACCTTGCCTGTGGACTTTTTTTCTATGGCTTCAAAAACCGTTAATTTGTCCTGAGGATATAAACTTTCCTCATCACCTTGCCAGGTAATGGTCCAGCCGCCATTCATCACACTCAACAAATTTGCCGTAGGTCCGGTGACCAAAATACGGGATTCTTTTTTTAATGGCAGGATGTTGTTGGCATTTTTTGCAAGAACGATGGATTCCCGAGCCGCCTGACTATTGGTCTCTATGGCCTCAGCGCTTGAAAAATTACCTTCTACAGGCAAAACGGGCGATTTCGGATCAAATAGTCCTGCCTGATACTTTACCGTCAGAATCCTGGACACGGCTTCATCTATCCGGGATAGCGGCACTTCTCCCGATTTGACCAATTGAAGCAACAAGTCATAGAAAGAAAAATCAAAAGGCACCATGCTCATATCAATGCCGGCCATCACGGCAATTTTTACTGCTTCTTTTTCCGAAGCGGCCAATTTATCACGCGTATAAAGATGTTTGATGTCCGCCCAGTCAGAAACGGTAAAGCCTTTAAAGCCCATTTCATCGCGCAAAATCGTTGTCAGATAGTAATAGTTCGCGTGCCCTGGAATGCCGTCAACTTCAGATGAATTGATCATAATCGTCGGAGATCCGGCTTTTACACCGGCTTCAAATGTGGGGAGAAAATATTCACGCAGCATTCTTTCTCCAATCCAGGCAGGCGTTCTGTCTTTGCCGTTAATCGGGAAGCTGTAGCCCACAAAATGCTTCAAACAGGTGAGCGCTTTATTGGGAGCGGAGAAATCATCGCCTTGATGACCTTTTATATAAGACGTACCCAAAACAGTAGCCAGGTGAACATCTTCCCCATAGGTTTCCCACAATCGCGGCCAAAGAGGTTGACGGCCAATATCCAGCACCGGCGAAAAATTCCATTGCAGTCCGGAAGCGCGCAGTTCTCTGGCGGTAATTTCACCTTCCCTGAAGCTCAATTCCGGATTGAAGGTAGCCGCCATGTTAATAGCCTGCGGAAACAAAACCGAGTTTTGCGTATAAGTCGCTCCATGTATCGCATCGATCCCGTAGATAACCGGAATTTTCAAGCGGGATTTTGCTGCAACAGCCTGCACTGTCTGCATCATTTTCCGCCAGGCCTCAATGGGGTGCGCCTTGCTATGCGGCGTGTAAGGCGCATTAAGAATAGAACCCACATGATGTATTAATACAGCATCTTCAAGCTTGGCCTGATCAATTGGATTGTCAGCGTTTTGATTTTCCGGAGTGCCAATGACGGCGAAGTCAACCTGCGTCATCTGTCCTGCTTTTTCTTCAAGCGTCATTTCAGACAGAAGCTTTTTGACTTTATTTTCTATTTCTTTGTTTGTTTCTTGATCACTCACAGAACACCCCAACATGATAAATAGTGGGAAAATTAAAACGATGGTTTTTATATGCAATTTGTTTTCTCTGATTCGTGTTATGCAAAGTCCAATTTTTAGGTAGCTGTCTGGCATACTATCCGCTTGTAATGATTAAGGAGTTGCTGGTAATAATTTGCTTCATCTGTTTTTCCGCGTTTTTTGACACCATTAAGATAAATTTCTATTTTTTTTAATAATATAATCACTGCCGCTTGCTGATTTTCGTTAGATAATTGACCGGTATCAATTATTTTTTGCAGGGCTTTTATCCGAAACCTGTCCATGCCCCAGAGCTTTTGCGATAACTGATCTTCATGTCCGCCGTACTTTTTTATTTGTGGCTCTTCAATCAATAAAACCGGGTAGTTTGCTGTGATTCTAAGCCACAAGTCATAGTCTTCACAGACAGGCAAGCGGGCATCAAATAACCCAATATTTTCAAATACCGAGCGATGTATCATGACGGTAGACGGTGACATTGCACATAACGGCAAACACTGTGTAAATATCCAGCCGCCTCTTTTGGCGTATTTTTTGGCG
>JAGFXV010000362.1 GCA_017861475.1 Bacillota bacterium
TCTCCGATCACAGCAAAAATAAAGTCTGTGTGATTTTCCGGCAAAAAATTGAGCTGGCTTTGCGTTCCCGCAAACAAGCCTTTGCCGAACAGCATCCCGGACCCGATTGCGATTTTCGACTGGATGATATGATATCCTGACCCGAGGGGATCTACGTTAGGGTCAATAAAAACGGTGAGCCGCTGCTTCTGATAATCTTTGAGAAAATGCCAAAATACGGGCATGATCGCCAAACCAGCGCCAAAAATCATCATCAGGTGTTTTGTGCGAATCCCTGCAATATAAATCATACCAAACATAATAGCCAGAAAAACAAGAGAAGTTCCAAGATCCGGCTGTTTCAAAACCAGCAGAAAAGGAATGCCGACAAACAAGAAAATAGGGATGATATCCCGCCAAGTATCCAGATGGCTGGATTTTTTGTCCAAAAGATAAGCCAACGCAATAATCATAATTAACTTGGAAAATTCTGAAGGTTGGAGACTAATCGGTCCAAGCTGTATCCATCGTTGTGCGCCCAGAGCAGATTGTCCGACGAACATAACCGCCAGCAGCATCACCACATTAATAATATACAACGGCCCCGCAAATCTTTCCAGAGTTTTGTAGTCAAAATTCAACATCGCCGCAATAATCAACAGATTGATAACAGCGAACAAGCCCTGCCGCTGCACATACAAATACCGATTTTCACTCGATAAATTCGCATGCGTCGCACTGGCGATCACCATAAGACTGATTAAAATCAAGAGCACTGTAACGCCGATTAAGACGACGTCAAGATTTTTCAATAAACGCCGGTTCAGCATCTTCTCAACCCACTTACCTTCCATTCCTGAGCATTAAAACATACTGCAGCATTTGTCTGCACTCTGTATATTATAATGGTATTTTTCACCGGCGTCCAGTCAAGCAAGCGAGCACTTACTTCATCGCCATCGGTCCCCTTTTCATACGGTTCACGGGAATGTTGGCAACCAGAGCGACGGACGATTTGGAAGTTGTTAGATTGACTTCCATGTCCCGCTCATTAATTTCCATGTAATTTGAAATGACTTTAATCATGTCGTCTTTCAACGTTTCCATGAATTGAGGAGAAACATTCACGCGGTCATGAACCAAAACCAATCGTAGTCTTTCTTTTGCAATATTTTTAGAACCGGAAGATTCTTTGCCGAATAATTTCATAATCAAGTCAAGCATCATAGTCACCTTCCTATAATTTTAAAAATTTCTTCACTTTGCTCAGAAAGCTGGTGCGAACTTCCATCGACATCAGTGGTACATTTTCGCCGCATAGGCGCCTAACAATATTTTTATAAGCCGTACTAGCCAGAGAACTGGGATGCGTGACCGCAGGCTCTCCGCGGTTTGTGGAAATGACAATATACTCATCTTCCGGAATAACGCCCAATAGGTCGATCGCCAAGATATCGATAATATCATCTATATCCATCATATCGCCTTTTTTTACCATGTGCGGACGGATCCGGTTAATGATCAATTTGGGGTTCGATTTCCCCTCGGATTCCAATAAGCCGATAATACGGTCTGCATCGCGGACTGCGGACACCTCCGGAGTCGTAACGATGATTGCTTCGGTAGCCCCGGCAATGGCGTTGCGAAATCCTTGTTCAATGCCGGCCGGACAGTCAATGATCACATAATCAAAATCACGGGCTAATTCTTCGCATAACTT
Source organism: Bacillota bacterium (assembly GCA_017861475.1). Classification (GTDB taxonomy): domain Bacteria; phylum Bacillota; class Syntrophomonadia; order Syntrophomonadales; family Syntrophomonadaceae; genus Syntrophomonas_B. The sequence goes on from JAGFXV010000362.1 coordinate 1,700, forward strand.
TTTCATCTGCTCCGGGTTCACCGCATTTTTATCCCGCGTTTGCGCTGCCGGCAACAGATAGAGAGTTTCATACCGCTTATCACGGATCAAGGCTTGCTTCAAGCGGCAATTGCCTTCCACTACATCCACTAAATCGTATACAATCCGGTTTTCCAGCCCCATCACGACATCCAGGTTCCGCAAACCGATATCGGCGTCAATCAACGCAACTTTTTTGCCTGTCAAGGCAAAACCTGTCCCCAGGTTGGCCGCAGTCGTAGTTTTACCGACACCGCCCTTACCCGATGTAATTACCAATACCTCTCCCATATGTTGTAATCCTCCTCAATTTTCCAATGGCTGTTCTGCTGGTTCGATCATTACTATTCCATCAACAATACGGGCGATTTCCGGATGCTCAGGATCATTCAACTGGTCCGGTGAACGGGAAATAACATCGGCAATCCGCAATTGGCTGGCCAATAGTCTGTCCGCTTTAATAGTGGCACGCCGATTGCCATGTGCGCCGGCATGCGCCATCCCCCGGCACGCGCCCAAAACAACAATATCACCACCGGCAATAATTTCCGCGCCGGGGTTCACATCCCCGAACACAACAACAGAATAATCGGAAACTACTTTTTGTCCGCCTCGCAGCGTCTTTTCAACGATTAATGTTTGCGGAGCTCCAACATCATCTTCTGCTTGATCTGCTTGAATTGTCAGTTGTTCTGGTACAGGTGCTTGTGCCGCACCATCGACAGACTCCCATAACAAACCATATTCGGAAAAAACAGCAGTAAGCTGCGCTTGTTCTTCCTGGGTTAACCGTTGCTTGGCCATCGGCACCTGAATCATATTGCCAACACCAAAAAAATCAGCAGCCACAACCAGTTTTGTCCGAATTTGGTGTAACACTTCGCTAAAATCGATATTGTCTGAGAAAATCAGTTGTAAATTTCCCCGAACTCCCTTAAACATGATTTCTTGTCGCATGATTATTCTCCTGAATGCACTGCAGCGATAGAACGCATCCATCGGACTGCATGCATAAACCTAATTCTTAAACAAAGAGCAAGCACTGCCGTATTTTCATTACAAAACCGTGTGCGCTTTATACACTCGCGGCGCCTCTCCCTGATTCGGCTGGTTCAAGTTAAATGCAGCCTCCATAATCTTTTTGGCAATTGGCGCCGCCGAAGAAGAACCAAATCCACCTTGTTCAACAATCACGACAACGGCTACCCGTGGATCTTCATATGGCCCGTAAGCTACAAACCAGCCATGGTCATCGCCATGAAAATTTTCCGTAGTGCCGGTCTTCCCGGCAATATTAATA
>JAGFXV010000002.1 GCA_017861475.1 Bacillota bacterium
AACAAATCCTGCCAACATTTCTTCTGAGAAGAGTTGTATATGACAACGGGTTCTTGGAGAAGTGTTTTTAAAGATATGACAGATTTATTAGCCAAAGGCGATTTTGAGCCAACATATGCCATGAGTTTGTCAGTCGTCAGTTTCTCTATTATTAAACTATATCGCGTTAATTCCTGTTGAATTTCGGTCATGATTAAAATATCCGATGCTACAGAGAAAAGCCCAAGTTCCGATTTACTCTTGCCTACATTTTTTATTACATCAAACAAATCATATTCGTTGGTGATAAAAACACAATTGGGGTATTTTACATAAAAACGATTCATAGCAGAGGTTAAAAGCGTGGAGGCAACCTCAACAGTACTGCTGATATTAATTATGCCTTCCTGTAAATTTGGTTTGATTTCTCGATAAACTTCCAATTGTTTATTAAGGTCATCGTATGATTTTTCTATTTGTTGAAATGCTTTTTCAGCCAGTTGTCCCGCTTCAGTTAATCGTACGCCACGGTTTGAGCGGTTCAATAACTTGACATTTAATTCTTCCTCTAACCTTGTAATGGCAGTACTTACAACTGGTTGAGACGTGTAAAATTTTTCGGCAACCAAAGACATTGACCCTGTTTTCGCTATTTCCAGAAAATACAATAATTGTTCAGTACGCATGATAAAGAGTCAATCCTTTCTCAATTCTTAGGTAGTTATTTACGCATTTCCAAACACAGGAGTTGACCTTAATATAACAATACCACAGATAACTATTTTTAATAGAAATAGAAATCCTTGTGATCAATATACTAATTTGGTTTTATCCATTTTTTTAAGCTGCAACTTTTTTAATATTGCTGCCGACTCCCCTAAGTCAGTATTCCTACACTTTTCAGCTCGTAATTCAGCTTCCAATTCCATTATACTTGCTTTTTAAGGAGATTGTCTTATCTTAATCCAGCGTATACAGGAGAAGATAATTTTAATATGTATATATGTTCAGATTGCTGGCTTTAGCCGGCTGAGTGAGCGAAGCGAGGAAACCAAAAAGCCATCTGATCTGCAGTTGGAGGGAAGAATTTTTAAATAAAGCAAAAGAGACTTCCGATGCCTAAAATGATGAGGGTTTTGCTAACCACATCATACAGCAATGGAGGTATCGAGGATATGAAACCGGCAAGGGCTTATTTTAAATTTTATAAAAATAATGCTGTTGTTTTTAGCCCATTCCCCCCTTCTTCATTGATCAGCCTGATCTTCCAGAATTGCGAATGGTTGATACGATTCTGCCTTGCGAAGATTTCCTATCGTATTTTATCAGTATTTTCAGGGAAGATTATAACTTGATTAGATACAGGTAATTGATGGATTTCATCAATGCAAATCACCAGAGAGGTTGGTTGCCGATGTTCAGATTATTAAAAAGGAAACTCCTGCAGCGCACCTCAGACCATAAGGATGAAGCCAAGGCAGGTAATGATTATGCTCATATAAAATTGGACATAAAACTGGATGATAATCTGAACAGGATCAGGAACATCCTGGGTGAAAGCAACGATGTAATTATCCGGGAGATGAAGATAGGTCGAAATTCAAATATTGATGCTGCTATCGTTTATATTGACGGTTTGGTTGACCGGAACTTGATAAATCACGATATCTTGCAGCCGCTGATGTTTAATCTGCCCTTAATTAGAGACAACGTCAATCAAAAGCACGCCAGCCTAATAGAATTTTTTAAATCAACCGTGTTAACGGTTGGGCAAATTACAGAATCTGAAGATATGGTCACAATCATTTCCGACGTCCTGTCAGGCAATATTGCCATATTGGCAGAAGATACAGCCGAAGCCTTGCTTATTGATGCCAAAGGCTGGGAAAAACGGGGTATCGAAGAACCCGGCAACGAGGTGTCGGTTCGGGGTCCCAAGGAAAGCTTCACTGAGACTTTGCGTACGAATACAGCATTACTGCGCAGGAAAATAAAGGATCCGCGTTTAACATTTCAAAATCTGCAAATCGGAGAACGTACAAAAACGTTCGTTACGGTTGTTTATATCAAGGGAATTACTCAGGAGAACTTAATTACAGAAATTAATCAAAGGCTAAAACGAATCAATACCGATGCCATTCTGGATGTTGGTTATATTGAACAATATATTGAAGATGCTCCCCAATCCTTATTTCCTACTGTAGGAATCAGTGAGAGACCTGATGTAACAGCTGCAAAACTGTTGGAAGGACGTGTCGCCATACTGGTTGATGGCTCGCCGATGGCCTTGACCATGCCATTTTTATTCCTCGAAGGATTCCAAAATCCGGATGATTATTACACCCGTCCATTTTTTGCTACCATGATCCGGTGGGTACGGTTGCTGGGGTTTTTGCTAAGTATCTACTTGCCCGGTCTTTTTGTTTCTTTAAGCGCTTTTCACCCGGAATTGTTTCCGACTGAATTGCTGGTTTCGGTCGCGGCGGCCAGAGAAGGAATCCCTTTTCCGGTTGTATTGGAAGCCCTGTTAATGTTGCTGCTCTTCGAAATCCTGCGGGAAGCAGGGCTTAGGCTACCCCGGCCACTGGGTCAGGCAGTCAGTATTGTGGGTGCCCTGGTAATCGGGCAAGCGGCAGTATCAGCCGGCCTGGTAGGAGCACCCATGGTGATTGTGGTAGCAACTACGGCTATTACTTCGTTTTTAGTGGTCTCCTATGCTGATACGGGAGTTTTGTTTCGCCTTCTAATGGTTATCGTTTCTGGTTTTTTAGGTTTATTCGGCATGGTTCTTTTTTCTCTGGAAATACTCAGTCACCTCGTTTCGTTACGCTCCCTGGGGGTATCCTATTTATCACCTCTGGTACCAATCGACTTCAAAAGTTTCAAAGATACTTTTATACGTGCACCTTTATGGGCAATGGATAATCGCCCTGAGTCTTTAGCTCCGCTTGACAAGAAGCGGCAAGCACCCAATCTAATGCCCAGGGCATCAAAATCAAGTCAAACTGGGCGGGAGAAACCATGAAAAGAAAAGTAAAGGCAAAAATTTACCTGACTATTTTATTAATCCTTATAACAATATGTCTGGCCGGATGTTGGGATAGCTTAGAGCTAAATAAAAGATCAATTGTGTCGGGTCTGGGTTGGGATCTTGATCCAAAAACCGGAGAGGTTACCTTTACGGTTCAATCCATTGTTCCCGGCGGAGGTCAATCTAGTTCCAATATAAGCGGACAGCAACAAGGGGGGAGTCAAACCCGTTCCATTCAGGTAGACAAAGATACAGGTCCAGGCATGTATGATGCTATCACCCGTCTTACCCAACATGTAAGCCGCTTCCCGTTTTATCCGCACACCAAGGTTTATATATTTGGCAAGGAGGGCGCACAATACGGCATCTATCAATTTTTTGATGTCCAGGCCAGAAATCCGGATAGTCGTCCCAATGCTTTAATAGTCGTTTCCGCTGAAAAAAAAGCCAGTGATATTATGAACATTCCTGACGGCTTGGAAAAAATCCAGGCTTTTGGGATGGCCGCGGAGATCAATTTATCAGCCCAGTATTCCAAATACCCGGCAGTCACAGTATTTGATTTTCAAAAACGCATCATGAGCAAGACGACTGCTCCCATTGCCCCTATTGTAGGCATTGCCAAGGAGATTGGCTCGGAAGGAAGAGAAATCAAAAAACTACGGGTTGCAGGTACGGCGGTTTTCAAAGGGGACAAGATGATAGGAGAACTTAATGAACGTGAATCCAGCGGCCTTTTATGGGCAATCAATAAGGTGAAAATAGGGTTTATAACAGTTCCGGAAGCGGATCTGGAAGTTGTTAAAGCGAAAAGTAAAATCATTCCCGAGTTGCAGGGAGATAAAATAAAAATTACCGTTGAGATCAGCGAAGATTCTGATTTGGTGCTGTTTAAAAGGCGCCAGGATATTACCGTCGGCGTCGTACGGGAATTGGAAAAAGATTTGGAGAAAGAAATAAAAAATCAGGTAATGGCCTCGGTTGAAAAATCATTTGCTTTGGATGCAGATATTTTCGGGTTTGGGGAAGCGGTTCATCGTAAATATAAAAAGGAATGGAAAGAACTGCAACCGAAATGGGATGATATATATCCCCAAATCGAAGTTGAGGTTAAGGTAGATGCGCATCTAAAGAAAATCGGAGATATTTATAAAGCATTATAATGTCATACCGTTAAAGAAAGTGCAGGAGGCTGCTCTATGTTTTTGGAAAAAGGCAAAATATCAAATTTTCAGCTGGGTTTGTTAATAATAGGCTTTGTATTCGGTTCCTCTGTAATTATTTCTCCCGGACAGGGGGCCGGACACGATGCCTGGATATCTGTTGCTTTGGGATTGATGGAAAGTCTGTTGATAGTCTGGATTTTCACTACTCTTGCCAAACAATTTAAAGGCATGACGATTGTGGAAATAAATTCACTTGTTTATGGAAAGATTTTAGGTACATGCATATCGCTTCTATTTATATGGTATCTTTTTCATTTGGGTGCGATGGTTTTAGACAATTATGCCAGCTTCTTTAAGTTGGAGATATATGCCAATACCCCTAGAATAATTATTATTCTTGCACTTGTATTAGTCTGTATTTCGACCGTTGGCAGGGGGATTGAAGTATTGGCCAGATGCAGCGCTATTTTGGTGCCAATTACCATTTTAATTGCAATCGCTGATTCAGCGTTGATTATTCCACAGATTGACCTTAAGAACCTGCTGCCCGTTCTGGATGTGCCCATTAGTCAAATATTGTGGGCAGGCCATGCGGCAGCCAGCTTTCCTTTTGCAGAATCTGTAGCCTTTTTAATGGTGCTGGCATTTGTTGATATAACCGAAAATGTATCTGCTAATTTTTTAAAGAGTTTGTTAATCGTAGGAATAATTTTAATTATCGTCGTAGCCCGTAATTTTGCAGTAATGGGGCCCATGGCTGCAATTACCAATTATCCCTCTTATTTGTTAGCACAAGCGATTGATATTGGTGAAGTCCTCACCAGGTTGGAGGTTCTGATTGCCGTTAATCTGATTACGATGGGATTTATTAAAGTCTCTGTTTTGCTATATGGGACAGTTTTAGGACTTGCACAGGTTCTCAATTTGCACAGTTATCGGCCAATCATACTGCCAATAGGGATCCTGATGGCGATTCTCGCCTTAACCACTTTTGGCAACTCAGTTAATATGCTAAATTTTGCCCAAAAAGGCTATCCCGTATATGCAGCTTTCTTTCAAATCGGAATACCATTGATTACCCTTGTAGTGGCCAAATTAAGGAAGTTAAATCCAACCGGAGGGTCTAAAGCATGATTTTCTTATTGCTTGTCGGGTTTGGAATTATGGCCTTAATACAAGTACCTGCTCTGGTACGAAAAAGATGGTGGAAAGAATTAATCTGTTATTCACTCTTATGGCTTACAGGTCTTGCTTTGAGTGTAATTATATCCATGGGGATTATCATACCCCCGATCTCTGCAGTACTTAACAAATATATCACTTCCGCGTTGGGGTTATGATGGTTTTATGTCAACTTTAATGTGTTCGGCTGAGTTTTTCGGAAACAATTACCAAACGATTGTGGCTTGATATTATGAAACAGGCAAGGGATTAAATTTCTCGTCATTTAATAAGCTGTTGGCTTACAGAGTCAACAGCTTTTTTGTCTGTTTCAGCAAGTAAAATTTTATGCATAATTTAACGACAAACAAATAAAATATATCGAAAAACAATAAAAATATGTTGCGTAACAATAATGCTTTTGTTATACTGCAAACAGTTTTAAAGATTTATTATGCCCGCTTAAGAAAGGATGAAGTTTATGTGGAGTGGAGAAAAGTCGATTGGCCTGAGCAAGTTGTGCATTTTACTCTTTATAATTGCGCTGATTATCGTGGTAGTATCAGCTCCCTGGCTGACACACTGGTTTGTAGGATTCTCGCAGAACGATCTGGGGGGTACCGAGTCATTCTTTATGGCCACTATTTACCTGGGGTCCATCCCGGCTGCATATCTGCTCTACAATCTGTTGACGCTGATTCGTCGAATCGAAACGGGGGAAGTGTTTATCGCTGCTAATGTAGAACGTTTGCGGCGAATTTCCTGGAGTTGCTTTTTGGGAGCGGGACTTGCCCTGGTTTCCACCTTTTATTATATTCCCTGGCTGTTTGTATTTGTGGCTGCTGCTTTTATGGGATTGATTGTGCGTGTTGTAAAAAATGTCGTAGCCCAAGCGGTAGAACTTAAAAACGAAGCGGATTACACCATTTAGGAGGGAGAGGGCACGATGCCAATTGTAGTTAATTTGGATGTGATGATGGCTAAAAGAAAAATGTCTTCGGGCGAACTGGCTGAAAAGATCGACATAAGCCAGGCCAATCTCTCCATCCTTAAAACCGGTAAAGCCAAAGCGATACGTTTCTCCACCCTGGAAGCGATCTGCAAGGCGCTGGATTGCCAGCCCGGAGATATTTTGGAATACAGGGAACAGGACTAAGGACAAGGAGGTCAGTCATATGAACGAAAGTTCTCAAAATAATGATGGTTTGGCAGGTTCAGTTGAACAAGCCATAGCAGTCATCGCCGAGGCGCCAGTGCCGGAAGTATCCATGCAAAAACAAGCAAAGAAAACCATTGAAGTAGATTTTAATGACGGTATATTCGCTCTGTTTGCATATATACTGGGATTCATTTTTGCACGCTGGGTGTTGTTTTCCTGGCAGGGCTGGGGAGTAACGGCATTTACCTTTGTTTATTGCGGTGCGGTCAGTATCTATCTACTGAAAAAAGGAGTGCATTTTACACGAGCCGGTTGGTTTTGGCTGGCTGTGGTCATGCTCACAGGAGCAAGCTTTTCTCTTTGGACCAACAACGGTCTGGAACCCTGGAGGAGTCTGATGCTTTTCTGCAGTGCCGTCTACTGGATCATAAGCATCACCGGTCTAACGATACTCGGCCAAACCAGTAACTTGATCATATTGGACGGTTTTAACGCCATGATTGTGATTCCTTTTAGAAATTTCAGTTATCAATATAAAAGTCTGGCTTTTTTTAGAAAAAATGAACGAGCCAGGACTAGAAAAATTTATCCCATAATATTGGGCTTGTTTTTAACCTTTATCATATTTGCGATGGTATTACCTTTGTTGATGCAGGCAGACAGCGGCGGATTTTCCAAAATCACCAACGGGATCTTTAGCTATCTTAACGGGGTGAAAAAGGGGGTATGGGAAACTCTGCTTTATGCTATTCTCGCTATCCCCATAGGAGCTTATATATTTGGCCTGGTGACTGGGAGTGCCAATAAGAGTGGCTGCGATCTGTTCAAAAAAGATAACACGCTAAAAACCATTTCCGCCTTGCGCGTGTTGCCTCCAGCTACCGTTTTTACCTTATTGGGAATGTTATGTGCTTTATATATAGTATTTGTCGGCAGCCAGCTCCCCTATTTCTTTTCCGCTTTTATTGGCGAACGACCGGAGGGTTGGCAGGTTTATTCCGAGTATGCCCGCAGCGGCTTTTTTGAACTGTGCGGCATTGCTGCCATCAACTTGACTGTACTAATAGCAGCCAACATTATGGGCAAAAAACATTACCAGGAAAGTACGGCACTGAAAATTCTCAACGCTTTGCTGGCCGTTTTAACGATCATACTCATTGCTACTGCTATGAGCAAAATGGTTATGTATATAGGAGCTTATGGATTATCAATGCGAAGGTTGCTTCCCTGCGTATTCATGTTATTCATGGCAGTCATATGCGGTGGGGTGATTGCTCTGCAAAAATGGAAATTCTCCATCACGCGGCTGGCAGTCGGATTGGGGGTAGTCATGATGTGTACGCTTTGTCTGGCGGATCCGGATAGTTTTGTTGCCCGTTATAATGCTGAGCGTTATCTTGCCGGAACACTAACGAATTTTGATGTAGACATTTTATATCGCTCAGGATCGGCCGGAGTTGATTCTGCGTTAAAGGTCTATGATCAAACCGGTGATTCAGTTTTGCGGACCCAACTCAGAGAGTATATGCTTACTCAATACCAAAAGTCTTCACTAGCAGAGGGCCACTCTAAGGACAATTTGCAGAAAGCATGTGCCCGGCAAAAAATCAAAGAGAACATTCTGTAAGAAAACAAGGATGAGGGACTGTTCCAAATTTTATTAAAGCATTAGTTTGTCTATCGCCGACATAAACCGTTATTAATGTGACACATTGTTGATTTTTATATATAATGTTTTTAAGATCAACGAACATAGTGTAACGAGGAATAGACAGATGGATAATGCAGAAATGCGCAGAAGATGGCTGCAAATGCACAACAACCCTGATCTCAGGGATACACTAAGACCAGAAATCAAATACTCCTGGGAACGGAGTATTGATGCGGGGATAGACCCATACTTAAGAGAGAATGCTTACATCTGTACCCCAAGTGAACTTAATCAGGCACGCCTGGAATCGCAATATTTAATAAACATCAGCAATCCGGTCATGAAGGATCTGAATGAATTCGTGGCCGGAACCGGTTTTGTGGTTGCGCTGGCCGATGCCAATTGTCGTTTGCTGGAAGTAATCGGAGATACCGAATCTCTGGCCTGGGCAAGATCAGCCCATTTTATTGCCGGGTCCATGTGGACCGAGAATTTGGTTGGAACCAATGCGGGAGCATTATGCATGGATCTGGCCAAACCGATATCGGTTTTCGGCTATGAACATTTCTGTTTATTTTCACATGTATCCGCTTCGTCCAGTGCCCCAATCATTGACAACGGCAAGATTTGCGGCTGCCTTTCTCTGGCGGCTCCGTTTAATAAAGTCAGTAACCATACCTTGGGGATGGTCGTGGCTGCGGCCAAGAACATTATGTCGACCATGGTCCTGGTAAGGCTCAATCAATACCATAAAACTGTAATGGAATCCATGTCTGAAGGAGTATTGGTCCTGGACTCCAACGGTGATATCACTATTATGAACGATTGTTGTGCGCAAATTCTTCAACTGCCTGGCCAAAACCTGGTGGGCAGTAATATTTATGATGTATTGGGCAACAATCCTGAAAATCATTACTTTATCAATAAAGTTACCCAAGGGCGTACCCTGATCGATGAAAATTTCAAACTGATCACCAAAGATAACAACTCACTTAATTGCATTGTAAACTGCAATCCGTTGAACAATCCAGATATTCCCGAGGGTGGTACGGTCGTAATTATAAAAGAAAGCCAGCGCATTAACCGTCTGGTTAAAAAGTGGATCGGAGACGGAGCCAAACTGACCTTTAAAGATGTAATCGGGGAAGATCCCAAATTGTTACATGTAATCAAAACAGCCCGAGCAGCAGCTTCATCCACGTCCAACGTTGTACTCCTGGGCGAAAGCGGCACCGGGAAAGATGTGATCGCCCAGGCAATGCACAATGCCAGTACTAGAAAGGATCACCCTTATGTGGCCATCAATTGCGCTGCCCTGCCCCGTGACCTGATTGCCAGCGAGCTTTTTGGTTATGATGAAGGTGCTTTTACGGGGGCAAGAAAAGGCGGTAATATAGGCAAATTTGAGTTGGCTGACCAGGGAACCATATTTTTGGACGAAATTGGTGATATCCCCTTGGAATTGCAGGCTTCCTTGCTGCGTGTACTGGAAGAAAAAGCAGTTGTACGTCTGGGGGGGACCAAACTTATCCCGATCGATGTACGTATCATCGCTGCAACCAACAAGGATTTGATCAATGAGATCAACCGCCATCGATTCAGACGTGATTTATATTACCGGCTGTCTGTCATCAGGATGACAATCCCTCCTCTGCGGGAGAGATCCAACGATATTATTTTATTGGCGGAGAAATTTATCGAGAAATATTGCCGGAGATTTGGCAAACCTCCCATAACATTGCCACCGGACGTATGTGCGGCATTTTTAAAATACAACTGGCCGGGAAATGTCAGGGAATTGCAAAACCTAATAGAAGGTGCTGTCCAGCTCGCGCCCGGGGACAAGATCACTTATGATCAAATCGCAGAATACCTGGTGAATGAGGAGTATGAAGCACAACCCTTTGTAACAGAGTCATCCCAACCGGATTCTGATACTGTTTCAAGTCTGGAAAAACAAATGTTGCTTGATTATTTGGTGAAATATCAATATAACAAAAGCGCTGTGGCCAAGGCGATGGGGATCTCCAGAAACACTTTGTATCGTCATTTGAATGAGCATAATTTATTATAAAAAAAGCAGCCGGGCCGACGGAAGAAAGGCTTTCCGTTAGCCCGGTATTTAATCAATCCGGCAAATGTTTCATTGCTGAATTGATCTCATAAATGCACTACGCGACCGGGGGCTGGTGAAGGACCCGGTCGCCGGCATTAACAAGCTACTCTATTTTATTGGTACGCCGCCAGATCTTTCTTTTTTGTGCTTCCTTGATCAAGTCATCACGGAAATCAGGATGAGCCAGGGATATGATTTTTTCTGCACGCAACCAGGAAGGTGCAGTTTTCACAGATTCACACCCGTATTCGGTTACGATATAATTGACCATTTGGCGGGGGACGGTGACGATGGTTGAATCCTCAAAGGAAGCAACGATTCTGGATATCACGGTCCCATCCTTTTTAGTATGGGTGGAAGGCAGACAGATGAAACTACGTCCGCCATTGGACCAGAAGGATCCAATCACGAAATCTGACATTCCTCCGTTGCCTGATATTTGCCTGTAGCCGGAGCTTTCAGCGTTTACCTGGTTGTAAAGGTCGACCTGGAGTGCCTGATTGATTGAAATCATATTATCAATTGACGAAACTACCTTGGGATGATTTACAGTGCCCACACTGCAGGAAGCAAGGCCGTGATTATGGTCGATCCAATCATACAGTTTTTTTCCGCCCAGCGCGAATGTGTAATTGATTTTGCCGGGATCAATATTTTTCCTAATACCGGTCATCTTTCCGGATTCCCATAATTCCTGATAGGAGTCCACCAACATCTCCGTCCAGCCGCCCAGATCTTTCAGATCTGTATCGCAGATCATTTTTCCCAGGATGTTGGGCATGGCACCGATACCTAACTGGATACATTGCCCATCCCGCAAGTGTTCCAGAACATTGGCCGCGATTTTACGATCCACATCCGTCGGTTCAACGGTCGGCAGCTCGGCAAGAGGAGTGTTTTCTCCTTCTATGACAAAGGTTACTTCGGAGATATGAATTTTCTCGGAATTTCCGCCCAGGGCACAGGGAATGTTATGGTTGACTTCCACAAAAATGTGCTCTGCTTTGGTTGCCATTGTATAAGAAGCGGAATTATGGACGCCCCAGTTGAAATATCCGTCCTTGTCCATCGGGGCAACTTGTATCATGTAGAACTGGCGTAAAGAAGTACCCAGTTTTTTTGGATCCCTTACGCCTTCCAGCATGTGCTGTTCACATTCCCCAAAGATGGCCGGCTGATAAAAAACGTTTCCGCATCTCTCCTGCAAAATACGGCTGAGGGCACTAAAATGCTGATCATTATAAGTGAAAGTCTCGCCCATCGGATCTTTCAGGACTACTTCCGGTACAGGAGGCACGCTTACTGCAGCCATGATATTAATGTCACGCAGTTCATCCTTGCGTGCCGCCAGTGCCTTGTCAAGGGCGACCGGTTTCCCGTTAAACATCCCCCAATCAATCCAGTCCCCGGATTTGACCAACTTTACTGCTTCCTCAGCAGTGCGGAGTTTCTCCTGGTACATTTTTTGAAAATCTCTGGCCATAAAATATCCCCTTTCCAAAACATAATTTATAGTAATGAAATTAATCCCTGCCACTTTTTAAACTGATCTAATTTTAATCCCCATTGATTCCTGCCAAATATTTAGCGAGTTTCTTTTTGCCCTGAAGATCATAGCTGCCCAAGATCGCAATATCTTCCATTATGGGAGATCCGCCTCCGTGTACACCGGCTATCAAAATAGCTGCACCAAATTCACCGGTTAGAATATCACTGGCAAGATGGTAAGCGCGATAATGATTCTCTTCCGGGATATCTACACGGCGTTTGGTATATTTGCGTACAAAATCTCCAATATCCGGATTGTTGTATTCAGGGGTCAGCGGCAGAGTTGCAGGCAGTCCACCAGCAATATCGCAGAGGTGTTCATATTCATGATACATGTTGTGGCCTGCATGGCGTCTGCCAACGTTGGCATAAATAACATTGGGAACCTGGGTGCCGGAAGGAGCCTTGCTGGATGTTACACTGGAGGCAATGCCAGCGGCATAAACCAGCTCAGCAACACTGATCATATCTGCCAGAACATCTTTGGTATGGTCCATTTTATCCGTGCCATTGTATTCAGCAATTAATGCGGTCGTTCCAGTAATAACATCACCGACACCGGGTTTGCAGCCGCAATAACTATGTCTGTGGTACAGCGCAAACATTAATGCCAACTGGCCGCCCATATCTGTTTCTCCATTCAGAAAGATTCTTTCATTTGGGACAAATACTCTGTCAAATACGGTCATGCTTTCAATATCACCCAATTCCGTATAAGGAGCTTTCATATTTTCTTCTCTTTCTATGGAGAAAGCCTGCCGGGAAATCAAATATACACCTTCTGTGTCAGCCGGTATGGCAAAAGCAATCGCATAATCGGTTTCATTTTTACCCAGTGCTCTGGTGGGGAAAGCGATCAGTTCATCAGCATAGGGAGCCATGGTATTGTGTAATTTGGCACCGGATACGACAACGCCGTCTTCTCTTCTCTCGACAACATGCAGATACATATCCGGATCTTCCTGTTCAGCGGGACGTTTTCTGCGATCGCCTTTGGAGTCGGTTTGGGAAGCAGCACAAATCAAATCATTCTCCTGAAAATAATCGAGATACTTCAGCCATCTTTCATGATAGTCAGTGCCATATTTCAGATCACAATTTTTGGTGATGACGGACAAGCCGTTCATGGAATCAGCACCCATGCAACGTTGAATACACCCGCCCATCAGGTTGCAAAGCTTTCTGGTCATCTCCTGTTTCAAGAGCAAATCTTCAGGGGATTGATGAATATGATTGAAACGATTGATAGGCTTGCCAGATCTATGAGAAGTGGCAGTTAACCATTTGCTGAACTCGGGATCATTGGCTTTGTCAAAAGTCAATTGGATCGCATTACTCGCATGTATAATTTTGGGATGATCACGGCCAACACACTTTCCATCAATATAAATGTTGGGTCTCATTTTTGATAATTTGTCCAGATATTCCTTCGAAGTTCGCATTTTATACCTCCTATTTTTCTGCAACTGATTTTATATCCCGTACTCTTAACTGAGCTAAGATAATTATTAAATTTAGCAAAAATCATACCAGTAGCTTTACGGATATTTACAGATGTCTGTTTATTCAGGATTAATTGGATGTTTAGCTATTTGTTTTAAATTTAAAAGCAAACAATGTGTCACGTTTTATCCGCGTAATATTGAACAAAGTGTCATAATTTTTAATGACACTTTGTTATATTGTTTAAATTACGAGAAAGGAAAGGGGAGCGGGTTAAATAAATATGGCCACTCAGGATGTCAATTATCACAGTACATCATTGAGTGGCCAATATAAATACAACATCTCCGCCAGATGTTTGATAGATTCTGAGAGAACATACAAAATAAAAATATCAATGCCATTTTATATTTATTGTTAAATCACTTATTTATTTATACACGATAAGTCAGCATCTATATCATCTTATCATCCGAAAGCCGTTTAGCGGTTGCTCCTCTTTAAGTTGACACCCTGTAAAAGCTCTGTTAATATCAATCTATATGGACATAATAACCATATAAACACGAAAGTGTGTCTAGGGTTCCGCACGCAAAACCGTGGCCAGGTCCAAGTGACACAGGTGCTATGGCACTACACCGTATAGGGATAAAAGCCCAGGCGGACAGGTTTCGGTTACGAAGCCTATCTGTTTGGGCTTTTTAAGTACTAATTAACCTTGCCGGACATAAAGGAGGATGAAAAACAATGCCCCAAGTCGGGATTATAATGGGAAGCGATTCGGATCTGGCCATCATGAAGGAAGCCTGCGATATTCTGGATCAGTTCTCGGTCACCTATGACGTGACGGTTTGTTCCGCCCACCGTCTGCCCCATGAAACGGCTGCCTATGCTTCTACAGCAGAGAGCCGGGGAGTGGATGTCATCATTGCCGGAGCCGGAGGTGCAGCCCACCTGCCTGGTGTTATTGCCGCCTATACAATTTTACCGGTAATCGGCGTTCCTATCAAAACCAGCACCCTCTCCGGGGTGGATTCCCTCTATTCAATTGTACAGATGCCCAAAGGCATACCGGTGGCGACCGTGGCCATTAACGGCAGTGCCAATGCTGCGTTGCTGGCACTGGAAATGATCGCCCTTAAAGATGGTGAAATAAAGAATAAACTCATAGATTATCGCCGCAAGATGAGTAATGAAGTCCTGCAGAAGAACCAGCGTTTGCAGGAGACGGGTGTCAAGGAATACTTGCAGCAAAAGGAGGGTACTAAATGATTACACGGTATACGCTGCCGGACATGGGAGCGGTTTGGTCGGAAGGAAGCAAACTCAACAACTGGCTGAAAATTGAAATAGCCGCCTGTGAGGCCTGGGCCCAATTGGGCAGGATCCCGGCCGGGTCAGTGGAAACGATCAAGTCCAGAGCCGACTTTGATGTTGCCCGGATCGCGGAAATTGAGGCGGAAGTACGCCACGACGTGATCGCCTTCCTGACCAATGTAGGGGAATATGTGGGCGATGATTCCAAATACATTCATCTCGGCCTGACCTCGTCCGATATTTTGGATACCGGAATAGCCATGCAGATGCGTGATTCAGCCGACATCATCCTGGCCAAACTGGAGAAACTCCAGGATGTTATCAAAGCCAAAGCTTTGCAATACAAATATACCCTGTGCATCGGACGTACCCATGGAGTCCATGGCGAACCTACCACGTTCGGCCTAAAAATGGCCTTATGGTATACGGAAATGGACAGAAATATTGAACGTTTAAAACAAGCCCGTGAAGTAATTGCTTACGGAGCCATTTCCGGTGCGGTGGGCAACTTCGCTCATCTTGATCCGCGGGTCGAGGAGTACGTATGTGAACAGCTCGGACTGAAACCGTGCCAGGTATCAACCCAGGTCATTCAGCGGGATCGTCATGCTGATTTTATGACCAATCTGGCGGTCGTAGCCAGCTCTCTTGAGAAAATGGCCACCGAGATCCGCAATTTGCAGCGTACCGATATTCTGGAAGCGGAGGAACCGTTCAAAGCCGGGCAAAAAGGATCTTCGGCCATGCCCCATAAACGCAATCCCATGATGAGTGAACGAGTGGCCGGTTTGTCACGGGTGATCCGCGGCAATGCCACAGCCGCTCTGGAAAATGTCGCGCTCTGGCATGAACGCGATCTTACCCATTCCTCTGTGGAGCGGGTGATTATCCCCGACAGCTGTATCCTGCTCGACTATATGCTGGAGAAGTTTACGGCCATTGTGGAAGGCCTGGTGGTATATGAAGACAACATGGCGCGCAATATAGAAACGACCCTCGGGTTGGTATTCTCCCAGCAAGTGTTGCTGGCGCTGGTGGGCAAGGGGCTTTCCCGGGAAAAATCCTACAGTCTGGTGCAAGGTAATGCCATGCGCAGCTGGCAGGAGAAAACGCCATTTAAACAGTTGCTCCTGGCAGATGAAGCCATTATGGATCTGATTACACCGGAAGAACTGGACAAAATATTTGATTACGGTATTTATACCGCCAATGTTGATTATATTTTCAAGCGCAGCGGATTGTAGGCAAACCGTAAAACTGCTTCAAAGTATTATAGATTTAATTTTAGGAGGATGATGACATGCAGGTTGGAGAATTTCTTTATGAAGGCAAAGCCAAGCAAATCTATGCAACTGATAATGAAAAAGTTGTTTTAATCAAATACAAAGATGATGCTACTGCTTTTGACGGTACCAAAAAAGGAACGATAGTAAACAAGGGGATCGTCAACAACCGGGTTTCCAACCTGCTGTTCAAATTATTGGAGAAAAACGGGATTGAAACCCATCTGCTGGAACAGATTGATGATCGTCAAACCCTGGTGAAAAAGGTAAAGATTGTTCCGGTGGAAGTCGTAGTCAGAAATGTCATCGCCGGTAGTCTCAGTAAACGCATCGGTGTTGAGGAAGGCGTGGAACTGGCGGACACAATTATTGAACTGTACTATAAGGACGATGAACTGCACGACCCGATGATCAACGAATACCATGCCCGGGTGATGGGCTGGGCTACTGCGGAGCAGCTCAAGGAAATTGACCGTCAGGCCCATATAATTAATAAAGTGTTAAAAGAATTCTTTGACAGCATTAACATTATCCTGGTGGATTTCAAACTGGAATTCGGACTTTATGAAGGGCGGATCATCCTGGGAGATGAAATATCTCCTGACACCTGCCGCCTCTGGGACAAAATCAGCCTGGAAAAACTGGACAAAGACCGTTTCCGTCGCGATATGGGCAAAGAAGCGGAAGCGTATCAGGAAGTGGTCCGCCGCATCGAAGCGGTGCTAGCCTAAGAAGCAACCTGATCGTTAGTATAAATCAGGACGGCAACGGAGCTAGTCCGAAAAATTTGGACGGAGGCTATCGTATGTTATATGAACTTGAAGATTGGGCAAATGAGGGCAAATGGCGGGACGAATGCGGCGTATTCGGGATTTTTATGAACAATCCCGCCGATGATACCGATGCTGCCCGCACGACTTTCTACGGATTATATGCCCTGCAGCACCGTGGGCAGGAAAGCGCCGGCATTGCTGTTGCCAACGGCCACAATATTCAACTGCACAAAGGCATGGGATTGGTTTCCGATGTTGTTAAAGCCCGTCATATTGATGCGCTGAAGGGCAACATCGCGGTTGGCCATGTCCGTTATTCGACCACCGGCGGAAGTGCGTTGGTCAATGCGCAGCCCCTGGTGTTTCATTATTTAAACGGCATGGTGGCCCTGGCCCACAACGGCAACCTGACCAACACGGTGGAACTGCGCAAAAGACTGGCCACGTACGGTTCTGTTTTCCAAACCACCACCGACACGGAAGTGATCGCCAACCTACTGGCACGTTATTCCCAGGACAAGTTGGAAGATGCCCTGGCCAAATGCATGATCGATGTTAAAGGAGCCTTTGCTCTGGTAATCATGACCGAGGACAGTCTGGTAGGAGTGCGCGACCCCATGGGAATAAGACCGTTGTGTTTGGGAACCCTTAACGGGGATTATGTACTGGCTTCGGAATCTGCTGCCCTGGATACAGTGGGAGCTGATTTTATCAGAGACATAAATGCCGGTGAAATAGTGGTTATTGACAAGGACGGACTTCGCTCAACGCAATTGGGAAATGCCCATCGCGAAGCCCATTGTATCTTTGAATATATTTATTTTGCCCGTCCGGACAGCGTCCTGGATGGGATCAATGTCAACCGGGCCCGCCGGGAACTGGGCAAACAGCTGGCGCGTGAAGTCAACATTGATGCTGACATCGTTATTGCCGTACCTGATTCGGGTACTTCTTCCGCGCTAGGCTTTTCGGAACAGTCAGGACTGGCTTTTGAAGAGGGTTTGATGAAGAACCGCTATGTCGGACGCACTTTCATTCAGCCTACGCAGCAGATGCGGGAACTGGGCGTGCGCTTAAAGCTAAATGCTGTTCCTGATGTCGTGGCCGGCAAAAGGGTGATCATGATCGATGATTCCATTGTGCGGGGTACGACCAGCAAAAAGATCGTGCAAATGCTGCGTGCTGCCGGGGCGGCCGAAGTCCACATGGTGGTTGCCTCACCGCCCACCAGATTCCCTTGTTATTATGGCATCGATACCTCGCGCAGGGAAGAACTGATCGCCAATACCATGGACATTGAGCAGATCCGCGAATTTATCGGGGCGGACAGCCTGCATTACATCAGCATGGAAGGCATGTACAAGGCCTTAAAGAATGACAAGGATATTTACTGTGCAGCCTGTTTCAGCGGGGATTATCCGGCCGGAACGGAATCGATCGAGGTATAACGAAAAACATTTTTGGAGGGAAATATGGATAAAGAAGGTTTGAGCTACAAAAAAGCCGGGGTGGATATAGACGCCGCCAATAATTCGGTGGAGCTGATCAAAAAATGGGTGGGCAGGACCCGCCGGCCGGAAGTGCTGGCCGATATCGGTTCCTTTGGCGGCTTTTTTGCTTTGAACAATAAGAAATACCAGGAACCCGTGCTGGTGTCAGGAACAGATGGCGTGGGGACAAAACTGAGGATTGCTCAGATGATGGATATCCACCATACAGTAGGTATCGATCTGGTGGCCATGTGCGTGAACGACATCCTGGTGCACGGAGCTGAACCGCTCTTTTTCCTTGATTATATCGCCATTGGCAAACTGCAGCCCCGCCTGGTGGAAGCGTTGGTACAGGGAGTGAGTGAAGGCTGCGTGCAGGCCGGCTGTGCCCTGATCGGGGGAGAAACCGCTGAAATGCCGGGATTTTATAAAGAAGACGAATATGATCTGGCCGGTTTTACAGTGGGCGCGGTGGATAGATCCAAACTGATCAACGGTGATACCATGAAAGACGGCGATGTTCTGATCGGCCTGCCTTCTTCCGGCATTCATTCCAACGGCTATTCGCTGGTGCGCAAGGTATTGCTGGAAAGCGCCGGATTAAAGTTGGATGATCATATTG
This sequence comes from Bacillota bacterium, assembly GCA_017861475.1. Lineage (GTDB taxonomy): Bacteria > Bacillota > Syntrophomonadia > Syntrophomonadales > Syntrophomonadaceae > Syntrophomonas_B. The sequence goes on from JAGFXV010000002.1 coordinate 18,740, forward strand.
CCGAACTGGGCAAGACCCTGGGCGAGGAACTGATCACCCCTACCCGCATTTATGTGCCATCGGTTTTGGCTTTGCTGGAACAGGTGGAAGTCAAAGGTATGGCTCATATCACCGGCGGAGGAATTGCGGAAAACCTGCAGAGAAGTATACCTGCCGGTCTGGGGGCGGAAATCAAGGCTGACGCCATTGATACGCCGCCGATTTTCAAGCTGATCGCCAGACTTGGCGGAGTTGAACAAGCGGAGATGTTCAGAACATTTAATATGGGCATTGGCTTTATTATTGCGGTTGATCCACAACAGTATGATAACACGTTAAAGTGCTTGCGTGCGAAAGGGGAACAGCCTATAATGATTGGTGAAGTAACCGCCAGACAAACAAAGGTCGTGATTGCATAGTGGATAGACTAATGGAACCATGTTGTCTGCGGCTGGCCGTTCTGGCTTCAGGCCGGGGCAGCAACTTCCTGGCGATTCTGGAAGCGATCCAACAAGGCAGACTGAATGCCCAAATCAAAGTTCTGATCAGTGACAAGTCGGACGCATTGGCCCTGCAAAAAGCTGAAGAGGCAGGCATCCCCCATATTTTTATTGATCCCCGTCTTTTTCCCGACCGTCAGAGCTATGAGAGCGAAATTGTAAAGGAATTGAAGTCCAGAGATATCGATCTGGTTGTTCTGGCCGGTTATATGCGGCTGGTGGGCAAGGTGCTTTTACAGTCCTACCCCCACCAAATCCTTAATATTCATCCTGCCCTGTTGCCATCCTTCACCGGATTGCATGCCCAGCGGCAGGCGGTCGATTACGGGGTTAAATTCAGCGGCTGCACGGTTCATTTCGTTGACGACGGCATGGACACCGGGCCGATTATTGATCAGGTTGTGGTACCGGTTTTGCCTGATGATACTGAAGATGATCTGGCCGAGCGTATCCTCGAGCAGGAGCATAAACTTTATGCGCGGGTTTTGCAGTGGATCGCTGAAGGCCGGGTGTATATAGAGGGAAGAAAAGTATATATAGCTAAATGATGACAGCATTTATGCAAGGGTAAGGAGGAACAAACGTGAAAAGAGCTTTGATCAGTGTATCCAACAAAGAAGGCGTGGTTGAATTTGCCACAGGCCTGGAGCAACTGGGCTATGAAATCATATCGACTGGCGGGACGTACAAGACCCTGGCTGATGCCGGAGTCAAAGTCATGAAAGTAGCAGATATAACTGGTTTTCCGGAAATTCTTGATGGCCGGGTCAAGACGCTGCATCCCAAGATCCATGGCGGTATTTTAGCCCGCCGCATCCCAGACCATCTGCAGCAACTGGAAGCCAACCATATAGATACGATAGATATCGTAGCAGTCAACCTCTATCCGTTTCGGGAGACGGTCAGCAAACCGGGCGTAACCGTTGCCGAAGCGATTGAAAACATCGACATCGGCGGTCCCAGCATGGTGCGTTCAGCGGCGAAAAACCATGCAGACGTGATCATCGTGGTGAAACCCCAATTCTATGGCCCGGTACTGGAAGAACTGAAAAAAAGCGGCAACATCAGTCATGAAATGCGCCTGAAATTAGCCCTGGAAGCTTTTTCTCATACCGCCGCTTACGATGCCATGATCTCCGCCTATCTGGCCAAGCTGACCGGGGATACTTTCCTGGACAACATGACCGTAGCAGGAGAAAAGGTTTACGAGCTCAGATATGGTGAGAATCCTCACCAGAAAGCCTGCTTCTATCGCACCATGACACCCGGAGCCAGTCTGGGGGACGCCAAGGTGCTAAATGGCAAGGAGCTTTCCTACAACAACATTATCGATGTGCAGGCAGCTTGGTCACTGGTCAAAGAATTTGAACAAAATGCCTGCGTAATCATTAAACATACCAACCCCTGCGGAACGGCAATTGCTGATACGCTGGAGGAAGCCTATGAAAAAGCTTTTGCAGCTGATCCCGTTTCTGCTTTCGGAGGGATCATTGCTTTCAACCACAAAGTTGATGCAGCTACGGCCCGTAAAGCTGGGGAACCTTTTATGGAATGCATTATTGCGCCCGGCTACGATGATGATGCCCTGGCCATTTTCCAGGCCAAGAA
>JAGFXV010000363.1 GCA_017861475.1 Bacillota bacterium
CTGCAGCTGCTCCATTGGTTATAAATATCTTGCGTCCGTTCAATATATACTGGTTATTCTTGCGCTCAGCTTTGGTGGTCATGCCCAGGGCGTCTGAGCCGGCGCCGGGTTCAGTCAAGGCAAAAGCACCGTGTTTTTCTCCAGTTGCCAGCGGAATCAGATATTTTTCCTTCTGTTCATTATTGCCGAACATATTGATAGGAGAGGCACATAAACTTACGTGAGCCGACAAAGTATCTGCGGCGGAAGGATCGATGCGGGCAATTTCTTCAACCGCGATCGCGTAAGCGATCATGCCCATATCGGCACCGCCCCATTTTTCTTCGAACGGGATTCCCATCAGGCCTAAATCAGCCATGGCTTTGAAGGTGTTGGGATCATAGTATTCTTTCTCATCACGGTCAACCACGCCGGGACCTAATACGTTTTCAGCAAAAACGCGTACCGATTGGCGCAGCATTTCCTGATCACTGTTAAAAGAAAACTCCATTCAATATCCTCCTTTCTCAGTATCTATCGACCTTCAAAAACGGGCTTCCTTTTTTCCAGGAAAGCTCCCATTCCTTCCTTTTGATCATGGGTTGCAAAACACAGCCCGAATAATCCGGCTTCGACTGTCGTTGCCATATCGTTGTTGATCTGCAAGCTTTGACTGATCTGCATTTTCCCATAACGTACTGCCAGCGGTGCATTGGCAGCAATCACTTCGGCCATTTTAACGGCCTCGTCCAGCAGTGCTTCAGGAGGATATATTTCATCTACCAGTCCGATGCGGTGTGCTTCGGCAGCCTTAATCTTCTGCCCGGTAAACACCAGCTGTTTGGCCTTGCCTTCTCCCACCAGCCTGGTCAGTCTCTGGGTACCGCCATATCCCGGGGTTATGCCCAGCGTCACTTCAGGTTGTCCCAATTGAGCTTTCTCTGAGGCCAGACGAATATCACAGGCCATGGCCAGTTCACAGCCGCCGCCCAGCGCAAAACCATTAATGGCAGCAATAACTGGTTTTTCAATCGTTTCTATCAATCTGAAGACCCGGTGCCCTAAAAGGCCCCAATTCCTGCCCTGGTTAGCATCGAGAGGATGCTGGGCTTCAATGTCAGCCCCGGCAACAAAAGCCCGATCACCGCTGCCGGTAATGATCATTACTGCCAGTGACTCCTCCTCAGCAAAAGCTTTGACCGCCGCTTCTATCTCAAGTAATGTCTTTTCATTTAAGGCATTCAAGACTTTGGGACGGTTAATGTACAATATTTGTACCTTCTGCCGGTTTTCTAAAACAATGTTTTCATAAGGCATGGCGTTCACTCCTGCTAATATACTTTGCAACAATATTAATGCAATTAATATGCCATAAACATTTGTGGAGTCTGATATAATCTATGGTTTTAAGCCAACAAAAAAATACAGCTCGTTTATAAAGGTGCAACGCACTTTTTTAAACTTAACTGTATTTTCACAAATTCTTCACACAATATTTATACTGACACAGATTTGTTTCATTCGACACTATTCTGTTTCAAAACAAATTCACCGTATTTATATTTCTTCCTCGATTTCAATATCGTATTGTTTGGCTTTGCGCCAGATCGTAGCCTGACTGACTCCCAGGGCTGCCGCTGCTTTGCGGGTGGTCACATGTTCGGCCATGGCTTCCTTGATGATCCGGCTTTCATACTTCTGTAAAGCGTCTTTCAGGGAGATACCATCGAGGGCCTCATGGTTTTCTTTAAGGTTTTGGTCTTCATTTAATTCTTTAACCCGCTTCTCTTCTGATCCAGCCGACTTTGTACTCAAATGCATCTCCTGTTGCGGTCCCATTTTGATATCAGTAATAAATAGCCCGGGCGTGGTTACAAATGCCTGTTCAAGCGCGTTACGCAGTTCCCTTATATTGCCGGGCCAGTCATACTTCATCATTCCTTCAATCAATTCCGGATTGAATTGACGATCCAGCGCGTATTTTTTATTTAGCATGCCGATAAAATAATTAACAAAGACCGGTATTTCTTCCTTGCGCTCTCGCAGCGGCGGGATGCGAACCTGTACCACATTAAGGCGGTAATAAAGATCTTCCCGAAATTGCCTGTCGCTCACCATTTTCCATAAATCACGATTCGTGGCGGTGATGAAGCGCACATCAATGGGGATGGGAGCAATGCCGCCAACGCGCATGATTTCATTTTCCTGAATGACCCGCAACAATTTGGCCTGTAGGTAAAAAGGAAGTTCCCCAATTTCATCGAGGAACAGGGTACCGCCGTCGGCTAGCTGAAATATGCCCATCTTGCCATTTTTGCTAGCCCCGGTAAAAGACCCTGCCTCATAACCAAACAGCTCTGATTCCAGTAAATTGTCTGGAATGGCTGCGCAGTTGACACTGACGTAAGGCCTGTCAACCCGCAGGCTGTTGCGGTGGATTTCCCGTGCAACGATCTCCTTGCCTACACCCGATTCACCGTTTATCAGTACGGTTGAATCAACCCGGGCAATTCTTTGTACAAGATCAGATATTTCGGCCATTTTCGGAGAAGCAACGATGTAATCTCCGGAATGGTCCAATTGAAATTTCAAAAGTTCATTTTGATAATGTCGGCTCAGCCCTTCCGCTTTTTTCACTTCACTTTTCAGCCGATTCAGTTCGGTTATGTCCCGACCGTTGGTAACCACCCCGATGAATTCTCCGCTTTCTGAAAATATAGGGTTACCGGTGACCAAAACGGTTTTGCCGCTTTTTAAGGTCTGCGTCAAGGTAATAGTCTTCCTTGTCTCGATAACATCAATGGAAGCCGCCCGGTCAAAATATCTCTTTTTTACAAGATTAAATATATTCTCGCCCAGGATCTCCTCAGCTTTATAACCGGTAATACGTGTATAGGCATCATTGATCTTCTTGACATTGCCCTGGGCATCGGTGACAAAAATGTAATCGTATGAGTTCTCGATGATTTTGTCCATTTCTTCTTTCATGAACCGCATCTCTGATAATTCGGTACTAATTGAATCGATTAC
>JAGFXV010000364.1 GCA_017861475.1 Bacillota bacterium
AAGCGAAAGTAACCGAGAAGATCTTCCGGGATTATAATCTGGAAGGCGGAATTTTTGCCTATGCGCAAAGCTGCAAGCCCTTCTCCATTACCATGCGCTACATCGCCGAGCACGTACAAAAAACACTGGATGTACCGGTAACGATCATTGAAGGCGACCTGGTAGACGAAACGTTCTACGATGGAGAAAGAAATAATATGAAACTTCAGGCACTGGCGGAAACGCTGGCCGCCAGGAAAAGTTAATATAATAATCCGTTCAGGCAAAAGGTTCATTGAACAAAAGGGGTTTCAGAAGCAAAACTGAAACCCCTTGAAGTTTTGCTTACTGGTTGGGCTGGCAGGCTGGCCAATCGAATCCTCCTGTCATGCACGCTTTTTCATTCATATCTTGGATAATAATATATAATATGTATTGACCGTAAACTTTTATATTAATCGTAAATCAGGAGGAAAAAAGCATATGTACGATAATATTATCGATACCATTGGTCATAGCCCCCTTGTCAGGATAAACAGGTTAAACCCCAAACCTCAGATTTCCCTTTATGCAAAACTGGAAGGGTTTAATCCGACCGGGAGCATTAAAGACCGTATTGCCATAAAAATGATTGAACAGGCAGAAGAATGTGGCGCACTTACTCCCGGGAAAACCATTATCGAACCCACCTCCGGCAACACCGGAATCGGTTTGGCCATGATCGGGGCTGTAAAAGGATATGCGGTTGAAATTGTGATGAGTGAAGCGGTTTCCGTGGAACGCCGCAAAATGATCGAAGCTTTCGGCGCTAAAACTACGCTGACCGATGCCACACAGGGAACAGATGGAGCTATCAGAAAAGCCCATGAACTTTGCCGCACCTATCCGGAAAAATACTTTATGCCCAACCAGTTTTCCAATGAATATAACAAGCTGGCCCATTACGAAACGACCGCCCATGAAATCTGGGAGGACACCGAGGGCAAGGTAACTCATTTCGTCTCCGCGCTGGGCACCTCAGGAACCATTATGGGTGTGGGCATGGGCTTAAAAGCCAAAAACCCCAATATACAAATCGTTGAAGCCCATCCGGTCCTGGGCCATTATATTCAGGGACTTAAAAATATGGAAGAAGCCATTGTCCCGGCCATATACGATCCTGACAAAATCGACCGGAGAGTGATGATCGAATCCGAGGCTGCTTTTGCGATGGCCCGAAACATTGTCGCGCAGGAAGGCATCTTTGTGGGTATGAGCAGCGGCGCGGCCATGCTTGCTGCATTGGAATGTATCAAAGACATTGAGGAAGGCTTTGTCGTGGTACTATTCCCTGACCGGGGAGAAAAATACCTGAGTACCGGTCTGTTTCAACTGGCCGACTGATAAGTATTTAGTGTTTATTTCTCAAAAATCCTAAATACAAATGATGCAAAGGGGTTTCAGACCTAAATCTGAAATCCCTTTACTAAATACAGAATAACAAAGCTTCTTCACGAAGCATAAAAAAAAATCTCGCTGCCATGTTGTTTTATGGTAGCGAGAATTACTGTCGTATTTAGACTGAATTGCCTGTTAGTCAGGTTCTTATTTTTAGTTATGCATCAGATTATACATCACCTGCGCTATTTGCGCTCTGCTTACCACATCGGTTGGTCGGATTTCTCCGTTACTGCCGTTGATTATACCTGTTTCCACCAACTTTATCATGGCCTTTTCAGCCCAGGGAGCTATCAGATCCGCATCCCGGAAATCCTCCATCGTCTTATCCGACGTTCCTGTTGGCAGTTTTTTCAGCATCTGCAAGGCATTATAAAGCAAGGCCGCCATTTCCTGACGGGTAATTTTACAGTCCGGCGCAAACAGATTATCACCCACACCTTTGGCTATGCCTAAGCTTTTCGCTGCCGCCAAATAACCTGTATAGTATGTGTTCCCCGCATCTGTGAAATTATCTTTTGGATTGTCATCAGGCAGTATGTTGTTGGCTCGCATAGCCATGACTATAAACTGTGCTCTGGTTAGAGCCGCATCCGGCTGGTAAAGGTTATTGCCTGTACCGGTGGTTATTCCCCTTGCCGCTGCAAAGCTTACCGCCTGGCTGTACCATGCATCATCAGCAACATCAGTGAAAGATTTCTTGTTGTAGCCTACCGCATATGTGGAAAAGTGATCGGTTGCAAAGGTAATTGTACAGCTGGCAGAATCGTATACACAGTTGCTGACCATTACCGGCTCTCCTGCCGTATTAATGTAGTAGATAATAATCGCCTCCGTATCTTCCCCCTCTTTCGGAATATAAGGCACCGATACGGTTACTTGTCCACCAAATTGAGTTATCGCTTTATCGCTGCTGGTCACGTTGAATTCATACACCGGTCTGTCGCCGACAACCTGTTTGGCAGCGGGGGCAAGCGTGGTAGCATCCATTCTTGACACGGAAATCTTTATGTCCTCTCCCGCTTCATCATAAAGCGTCGAAAGCGCTTTCTGATCTAGCGTTAGCGATCCCGCCGGGGTGGATATTGACAAAGCCGCGATTCCTGCATTCCGGGCAGCACCAAGTCCATCTTTGGGAAGGATGGTCTCAACTGTTGATGTATCTGCCGAAGCTTGCACATTGATCTTAATCCCAGCGGATTTATTTTCACCCTGAATAGATGCTTGATCAACCGCTTGGTTCACGGCAGCTTGTATCTGGTCCACGCTCACTGACGCCTTTATTGTTCCGTCACTGCCGCTTGTGACTGCCGCCTTCATTATCGCTGTCACCATATTTCCCGCTGCAGAAGTTTCAGACCCGGAGGTACCTGCCGGGTTGCCGGCAGAACTCCCTGAAGAAGAATGTCCTCCTCCAGAGACTACATTCACGGTGAAACTCTTGACTTTCATGGCCTCATCAGGCAAAGTACTCAGATTATCATCCCATGAACAGCCCTTTTCTGATAGGGTCAACTGGTTTTTCGGAGGAAGTACATAGGCGGTAATCGTAGTTGTTCCTGCTTGTTTAG
>JAGFXV010000365.1 GCA_017861475.1 Bacillota bacterium
TTTTATGTCCATAAAACCCTATTGCGTCATAAACTGCTGTATGGTCTCAAAATAGCTTCTGCCGGCGATCATCAAAATGGTTTTGTGATCAGCTCTTGGTATTATCTTCAGAGCCTTTTTCTGGGCAGGAGAGTGTTTTAGAAAGTCCTCGGCATCTGACACTGGAATGAACTGGTCATATTGAGCATGAATGATAAGCGTTGGTTTGCGCACGGCTTTAATCTTTTCAATGTGTCTAAAGCAATCAGCCTCAGTTATGTTAAGGGCTTTTGTATCCACGCCAAGAAAAGCTAACAGCGGCACCGTATAGGCAAATCCACTTTCTATAATCAATCCTGCAGTATCTGTTTCATATTCTGAAGCAAGCTCCAGAGCTGAAGCGCTGCCCAGCGACCGTCCCATGATCCACAGCGGTCCCTGCATACCCTTCTTTTTCAGCCACTCCTGCACTTCTTTGAAAATCACGTGCGAGTCTTTGATCATTGCAGTAACGGTCGGCGTGCCGCCGCTCGTTCCATAGCCCCGGTAATCAACCGCCAGCAGGTTCAACCCATACTGGTTATACACCGGGCCTATGTCATCATAGTCACCCACTATTTCACCGTTACCGTGAAAGAAGAGAATTGAAGGTGCATTTAAGCCTGCGATGTAAAATCTGCATCCTATGGTTACGCCCTCCTCAACCGTTATTGTATAATCAACTGCGCCGGCAGGCGGGTGAGAGGCGATTTCTTTCCGCGGATGGAATATGTATTGAAGCGCGCGGGGCTGATCTAGTTTTGAGGGATACGATTTGTCAGATTTTTGCATACGGGTATCCTTTCCCATCAGGTCACATCCTGAAAGAAAAATAATACAAACAGAATATACCAATAATACGATGCCTCTGTATTGTTTCAATTTTATATTAAGCGAAATTATGCAATGCACAAAAAAAGGGGTCAAAACTGCCACGGCCGCCCAGCCTGACTCGCCATAGCAATTGTTTTTGTCGCCCACAATCGTCACTGTCTTTCCTGGTCTTCCGCCTGCTCCATCTTGCCTACCCGTTCCTTTGCCAGCTCATCTATTTTGCGGGCTTTGTTGATTGGCTTTTTGATCCCTTCTGCTGCTTCTTTTCCTACCTGCTCGGTAAACTGTTCAATTTTACCTTTTTCAGCATCAGAATTATTGCCTGCTGAACAGGCACTGCAGATAAAACACAGTATTGCTGCTAACAATAATTTCTTCATGCTTCTCTCCTTCCAAATTGAAAAATAAAACATTCTGTTTCTTTGAATTGCCGATTGTATCTTTTTACAGTGCTCGCAGAAAATCTTCTCCTGCCTGATAGGTGGTATGCAGAATGTCCGGGTGATTTTTAACCACCCCTTTTCCGTGTTTCTTGCCCCGCGTCCCGGTAATGACCAGCACATCTTTTGTCTCCACGCCGTGCAGCCGAAGCAGAATGACCATGTTTTCAACGATATTGTCGTAGGCAATCTGATTGGGCCACATCCACGAGCAGACCACCAGACCCTTTTTTAAGCCCGGCATTTTGCGCGTCAGATATGGGTTTGAAAGGCAGTCCCAGCGGTCCATGAAGTTTGCCATAATGCCGTTTTCACGTGCAGTATAAATGGGAAATCCCATGATAAACCCATCCATGCTGTAGATCTTATCATACATGAATTCCGTCATATCATCTTTTACCGTACAGATGGTCCTTACATCACCTTTTCTGCATGCCCGGCACCCGGTGCAGGGCTTAATTTTGAGGTCACCGAGATAAAACTTTTCAACTGCCGACCCGTTATCCTTGCAGGCACGTACCAGCTCATCTATGATAACATCTGTATTGCCGCCTGTGCGCTTGCTGGAATTAACAGCAAGGATTTTTTTACCCTGCGGGATCGCAGCAGCTGTATCTGCAGAATTCATCCATCGGGTAATTTTTACCGGCTCGGTACCGGGCTCAAGATTTTCCTGCTCCCGGGAAGCAATCATATCTGCTTTCAGTTTTGCCGGGTCCTTAACTTTAAGTATCAGCGGCTCATACCCACCCGGAAAAACCTCGTAGACAGACCTCCAGAAAATATCTTCGGTGACCAGCGACGAGCCTTCATAGGCTGTGATTTTTTCTGAATTATATTTAAGGCGGTCTTGCCAGCGATTTCTTATAACTGCCGGAAAGATTTCACACAAAGCAGCAATTTTTTGCAGTAGGCCTTCCTGCCATTGAAATTTGTTCATACAAGGTCTCTCCTTTATGTTGAATTTAATAGCTGTCAGCCAAAAGCGGTCAGTATTTCTTAAATTTTAATTGATTTGCAAACGCCAATTAAGCGTTGCCGTAAAATTCCTGCATTGCAAAGTATGCTATCAATGGCTCGTGAACCGCGGTTTTTTAGCGCGAATCCAGAACCCCGAAGCCTTAATCCCTATCTATGCCATAACTTCTTTGACAATGGTCACGATTCGATGATACAGCACATCGTCGGTCTGAATGCCTGTTTTGCGCGCGCGCAGAGATATTTCAAGAAACGTGTCGTCCCATGATTCAAGTGGCTTAACGAAAACACCATCAAGGGGAACGCGGTCAAGAATCTTTGCATGGTAAGCATCCCGGGCAATGGCTATATCCCCGGTGAAGAGATACTTTACAGAATACAGGGTCTCTTTCTTCTGCTCCCACAGCTGCAATTCAACTGTCTCAACAGCTCCCAGCACATCCCGCCAGGTGCCATCAGCCAGAATGCCATCGATGACAAATATGTGCGCCAGGGCGTTTCTTGTTTCTTCTACAATCTTCGGAACCTGTTGCCTGAATTCAGCAACGCTGGGGTAAACAATTATCTTGGGCGTCGCGAGCTCCAGGCTCTGGCATTCAAAATTGATATGCCGGGTAAATATATCCTGATATCTGCCGTTGTCTTCAATATAAAAAATAATTGGTGTTGTTCCCTTAATCTCCTCAAAGGCATACTGCACGGTGAGAA
>JAGFXV010000366.1 GCA_017861475.1 Bacillota bacterium
AGTTTTGTCAGTCTGTTTGCCGGTGATATCCACCGTAGATGAGTCACTCTTGGAACATCCTGCCAATAACAGGACCAAACTCAGTAAAATCATTAAAATGGTTAATTGCTTTTTAATCTCAATCATCCCTCTCAAAAATGTTAGGCTGAAGACGAAAATCCAGCCTGGGATTTTCAATGAAAATTGCTTTCATTCAGCACGTTTAAGCGTCTGTCTTTGAACCCTCCCTTGCTGTTGATGATTTTAGTATAGTTTTCCAGTATGAAGAATTTATGAAAAAGCCGTTAAATTTGGATGTGAGCCAAGAGAAGCAGAATTATTCATTTGCCAGGATAAAATCATAGCAGGATTTATTTGCCCAATTGTCTAATAAATTAAAATATTCATAAAAATAATTAATAAGACGGAGGGATTGCAATGGAGAAACCGTGGCTGAAAGAGTTCGAAGAAGATGTTGCCAAATGGCGCCCGTTGTGGGAAAAACACTATGATGCAGACGTGCCGAAGAATTTCGAATATCCTGATTATCCCTTAAAGTACTGGTTCAACAAATGGGCACAGGAAACCCCAGACAAACCGTATATATTAATGGGCGATATCTCGATCAGCTATCGCGATGCCAATAATCTGGCCCGCAGGATCGCCAACGCACTACTTGGCCTGGGTGTTGCAAAGGGCGACCGGGTTGCCATCATGGCTCCCAATGTCCCGCAGTACATTCTTTCCCTGCAGGCACTTTTTAAAATTGGCGCCATTGAAGTCCCTACCAATCCGTTGTACACCATCCCCGAGCTGTCTCTGCAGTTTAAAGACAGCGGCACCGAGACCGTCATCGTAATGGCCGCGTTTGCCGACAAGGCCATTCAGATCATGAAAGACCCCGAATCACCGGTCAAGAGGGTTATCGCTTTTCAGGTACCCAGCGCTGCGGTTGAAATTCCTCCTGAAGAAGGCATCTATGATTTCAATCAGCTGGTCATGGCTGCCAGCGATGCGGAACCGGATATCGAAGTATTTGCCGATGACATTGCCCGCCTGCAGTATACGGGAGGCACCACCGGTGTACCCAAAGGCTGCGTTCTGACCAATGCCATCATCTTCTCCCAGGCCAACCGAACCGCTACCTGGACAGCAGGTGGCTTTAATCTGGTGCCCAAGGAAGAAGTCCGTACCCTCTGTGCCATCCCGCTCAATCACATTTATGGATTCAATGCCAACGTCAATATCTGTCTCTTTACCGGCGGAACCATCGTACTGGTGGCGTTGCCCACGCCGGACAATCTGCTCGAAGCGATCGAACGTCATCGTCCCAATGTATGGGCCGCAGTTCCGGCCATGATCATCGGACTCAACAATCATCCCAATATCAGCACCGCAGATATTACCTCGCTGAAAGGCATCTTCTGTGGTTCGGCACCACTGGCGGTGGAAGTGATGAACGAATTTGAACGGCTGACCGGCGGACGCATTCTGGAAGGCTACGGCATGTCAGAAACGGTCAACATCCTGACGGTAACACCTGTCTTTACCCTCAGAAAACCCGGCAGTTGCGGCATCGTATGGCCGGATACCGATCTGGTGGTGGTCGATGTCGATACCGGCACCCAGGTCATTCCCCGTAATGAGCTGGGTGAATTGATTGGACGCGGACCCCAGATTATGAAGGAATACTGGAACAATCAGGAAGAAACCGATAATGTCCTCCGTGACGGCTGGTTATATACGGGCGATATCGTCAGGATCGACGAAGATGGATTTGTGTTTATCGTTGACCGCAAGAAGGATATGATCCTGTGCAGCGGATTTAATGTTTACCCGCGGGATATCGATGAAGTGCTGTATGCCCATCCCAAAGTGATGGAGGCTTGCACGGTAGGAGTAGCAGATCCCAAACGCGGAGAAACGGCCAAGGCTTTTGTGGTGGTCAAGCCGGGTAGTGAAATGACAGTGGAAGAGATCATCGAACATTGCCGCAAGAGTCTGGCTCCCTATAAAGTGCCAACGCTGGTCGAGTTTGTTGACGCGATTCCCAGAACATCGGTTGGGAAACCGGATCGAAAAGTACTTAAGGCCCGGGGCTAAACGCAACACAAGCAAGGTGCCAGGAAGTATCCTGGCACCTTATTTATGAACGTATGCTTAGTCTGAGGTTAATTTATTAACCTCAGCAAAGATTTTCGATAACTCGGATTTTACCACGAGTTATTTATGTCAAATACCAAGACGCTGGAAAGGCCTGTTTTGACCTAGTCGACATAAGTGGTATGATTATTACAAAATGAATTACAGGAGGCTATTTTATGATGGCTGAGTTACAACAATTGCTGCAAAACCCGGTAGTTTTATATCCGCTGCTCGCATGGTCGATAATTTGGAAAGGGCTGGCGCTGTGGCGGGCGGCACGGCTTAGACAGGCCGGATGGTATATTGCGCTGCTGGTGATCAACACGGTTGGCATCTTTGAGATCATTTATCTGCTGGCGACCAAAAAAAGATATAAGGAAATGTTTTGGTAAGAAATTATTAACTATTTGTTGCTATCAACGAAATTATCGTTTGAGGTTTATGGATTCGCCCGCTTTACAAAGTCTTTACCGAATCTTTACACATAAGCCCTGTACTTTTCGGATTTATGGTGTTATAATAAAACCAAGCTCAGGGAAACGTTCAGGGGAACGTACACGAAGTTGTTTGACTGGCAAAACGTTTAACTGAGTCGGTAGTCGGACGTACAGGAGTTATCCGACTGCAACCAATCAGCAGCGCCCCCTCGCGAAAGGGGACCTGCCCATTGAGTAAATAATATCCCATCGTTTTTGCAACGATGGGATTTTTATTTGTTGACAGTGGGGACGGTCCTTTTTGTTAACTTTTTCGTTGTATTATCAGCGAATGTCTTGTCTGAGGTTTATGCATTAGCCTGCTTGGGGTACGGTCTCTTGCCTCATCAGATTTGCAATATTATCACGGTCTCTTGCCTCATCAGATTTGCAATATTATCTTACATTTGTTTCTCCGTAAGATTTGATTAAGCTGATAATCGCTTAATCCGTGTTCGTTTATCCTTTTAAAATCTGTTTCTTTTCTTACCACGTTACGTTCCTGCGCACGGCTGTCGCCTTCTCCCCGGCGCAAACTAAAGCATAAACCTCTGCGTATTGTTTTCATATGACAGTTGGGGACGGTTCTTTTTGTCAACTTTTTCGTTGTATTATCAGCGAATGTCTTGTCTGAGGTTTATGCATTAGCCTGCTTGGGGTACGGTCTCTTGCCTCATCAGATTTGCAATATTATCTCTTACCACGTTACGTTCCTGCGCACGGCTGCCGCCTTCTCCCCGCACCAGCTAAAGCATAAACCTCTTCGACACATTTTCTGTACGGGCTCTGCCATCAAAGTTGACAAACATCTTAATTTAGAATGCAAAAATCTCTTCCGGGCAATTGATTATGGTGGGGTCGCCTTCCTTGACCAGTTCGGTGGTGTTCCAAACGTTGGGCAGGATCTGGTTGATATAGAATCTGGCTGACAGGGTTTTTCCCAGATAATAGTTGTAATCGTGGTGGTCTTTCTCCATCTCGCGCAGATGTGACTGGGCAATCACCGCCTGTTCGAGCAGGAAATGGCCTCCCAGCAACTGACCGGTAACCGTCAGAATACGACGGGCAAAGGTGGCCACCAGGTCGATTTTTCCCTGGTTAAAATAATTTAAAGTGATCCCCTGCAGTTCCTGATAAGAGCTAAGTGCTTTTTGCAGTTTGGTAAATTCGTGTTCGAATTCAGGGTTGGCTGGTTGATGGGATACGATAAAGGTATCAATGTCCTGCAACAGTCCGGCAAAAGCCTGGCCTTTGTACAGGGGCCATTTTCGGGTGATCAGGTCCATGGACTGGATGTAATTGGTGCCTTCGTAAAGGGAATTTATTTTAGTATCGCGGACTGCACGCGCTGCCGGATAATCCTCGGTAAAACCATATCCGCCGTAAGCCTGGATGGATTCACAAATCAAGGTCCAGGCTTCGTCACTGGTATAGGCCTTGCAGACTGGGAACAGGCATTCCAGACGGGCGAAAGCCCATTTTCTCCGTTCGGGATCGGGGTCGTAATCACTGATGTCCTGGTAGAAGTAGGCTTTCATAACCAGGGAACGGATCACTTCGGTGGTGGCTTTATTGAGCATCAGCATGCGTTTGACATCTTCATGGCTGATGATGGGAATACGGCTGCCGCGGGGATCGGTCAGTGGCCGGCCTTGAATGCGTTCGCGGCAATATGCTGCGGCGTTCCAGTATTCATTAGCAGCCACACCGGCTGAGGTCAAGCCGCATTCCAAACGCTTGCCGTTCATCATCTGAAACATCTGCACCATGCCTTCTCCGTTACCCCGTTCATCGGGAGGATCGCCGACCAGCCAGCCGCGGCAGCGGTCATTGTCGCCATAAGCCAGGGAAACGGTTGGACAGCCGCGAATGCCGAATTTATTCTCGATTCCGGTGGTTTCCACATCATTGGGTTCGGTGCTGCCGTCCTCATTGATCCAGAAACGAGGGACGATGAAAAGGGACAATCCTTTGGTGCCCGGTTTGGCTCCGGCGATGCGGGCTAAAGTAAGATAAATGAAATTTTCGGCATGATCTCCATCGCCGGCACTGATAAAAATCTTGCTGCCCTTGATTTTGTATATGCCCGGCTCGTCGGTCGGGAAGGCGCGGGTCAAACCGTCGCCGACATCAGTGCCTGCCGAAGGCTCGGTAATGCACATGCAGCCCTGGAAGCGACCGTCCATCAGGCCGGGCAGAAACTTCTGCTGCAGTTCCGGACTGGCGTAAGTCTGGATGACTTTAAAAGCACCGGTGGTCAGCGCTATGTAATAGATAAAAGCCGGACTGGCCGCACAGATCATTTCCCCCAGAGCCGCATAGACCACTTCGGGCATGGTACCGCTGGCATTTTTATCAAAATTGCCGGTGCCCCAACCCTGTTGCTGCAAAT
>JAGFXV010000048.1 GCA_017861475.1 Bacillota bacterium
CCTTGGCATCCATGGTCCACAACGGTGTATTGGGTATACCGTCCGTAATCAAAACCAGCAGCGGGTTACGCAGACGAGTCGATTGGATCAGTTTTAAGGCGGTCATGATCCCGCTGGCCAAGGGAGTCAGTCCAGCCGGGTTAATGGTCGCCAGGCCTCTGCTCAATACTTTTTGATTACGGGTAAATGGTACAACAACCTCACTGGAATGCTCCTGGAAAGTTACCACGGCAATTTTTTCTTTGCCGCTGAGCAGCAGATGCTCTGCCAGAAAACAGGCTGCCTGCCTTTTCTCCCCGGCCATACTGCCGCTGGAGTCGATCAACAGACATATATCGATGGGTACGTAAGTTTTCTTGTCATAGAAATGCAGATCTTCTTTTTGCAGGGTAAAATGCTTGTCGCCGCGCAGAAAATTATTCTTTTTGGCTTGAATGACAGTTTCAGGCACAGCCAGATTACCCGACCAATTTTTTTCCGAGTTGTTTACGGTACGATTATAATTGGTGAATTCCACCTGGGAGTTTTTGCTCTCGCTTTTGCCATATTTGCGAAAACGGTTGGCACCGCCACCTGGAACCTTACGCATATTGCGTCTGATCTCAGTTTCCAGTTCTATCCTGTGTTTGATGATATAATCATGCAGAATAACGCCGCGTTTACTTAGTTTGCGTCCCGTGAGGCCCGGCTCAATAATGCCTAATTCTTCAAGCTGTTCGACATAATGTTCCACGTCGCCCCACTTTTTTTTTTGGTATTCTACCCCTTTGCGTTTAAAAATGTTGGTAGAATAGCAATCCATCCAATCTTCAATTTCTTCTACTCCGCCGAATTTCTCTGCCAGCTTCATAATCAGCTCATTGACATTTTCTTTATCCGGCATCTGGGAAGCCATTTGTCCTTTAAACTTTTTCCAGGGCAGCTTCATATTACCGGCAAAATTTTCTTCCTGCTTTTTCTCTTTTCCATGGGAAATATTACGGACTTTGGCCAGTTTTACATCCGAGGACAAAATAGCCAATTCGACTGCTTCACTGATCACATAGATCAAGGCATATTCATCACGGTTAAAGCGAGCCAGGACATGCACATGGTCAAATCCTTCCTCGCCTTCACTGTAAGGATTTACTTTTTCCTGAAATAGATCATAAAGCAGTCCTTTACCACCATTGGTGGTTATATATATTTTGTTGGCATAATCAGCCACAATTCTGAATCTCTCGTCCTCGGCATATTTCAGTTGCGGCTCTTCCTCCAGTAAATGATCCTCCAACGCCCAAAATATACTTTTGGCAACATCCCGCGGGTCAATGTCGCCATCTTTGTGATAGACATCAATATGAACGACCTGGTCTACATCCACAAAGTCAAGATAAGTCTTGCCGGCATCTTTATTGATAAGTATTTTTATCTGCCCTTTGATGACCTTTTCAGGCATACGTGCATGAGCCTTGCGGCTGACCACAATGCTGTCACCAAGTCTGACGCCCTGATTCTGGCCCAGATAAAGATTCAAATAATTGCCGACCGAAGTAGCTTTGCTGATGTTGCCGGAGCCGTTATCCATAAGACTATTACCTCATATTATCCTTCTTTAGGGGCAAGCGTCTTTTCAGTATTGATCAATTCATTGCGGCCAATATCCTTGAGCGGACGTCCTGCCGTATTGAAATACTCGGTATCTTCTTTCTTTTTCTCAGGATTGTTCTTTTTGCTTTTGAAATTGAGTATGCCATCCCGCGAGCCTCTGACATCGACATCATTGATCATCTTGATCAAAGTATCCCCATCAACACGGTGCTTCAATACCTGCGGTATCATATGGGTAACGTCGCTGATCATGGCCTGATCACGGTTTTTGATGGTGCTGTATAACACTGCTCCCTGCTGCATGGCCTCAATTGCTCTGATACTTTCCAGGTTATGTTTGACATAAAGACGAGCGATATAATTACGTAAAAAATCAGGCAGATCGGCTTTTTCGTATTGATTGCCCCATTTGACAATATTTTGCCGGATTAATTGGTCTTTATCACTGGGACTAAGATTAGCTGCTTCCTTATCTTTTTTGATTTTTTGGGAATGAGAATTTTCCTTCAGCATCTGGGACAATACATCCACCGATGTTGGCCGGCCCATATAGCAAACCATGTCAAACCGGTCAGACAACTGTCTTCTTATTTCTTCCAACGGACCTGGATCTTCGTCCGGGTTGGAAGCCGCCCATACGGAAACACTGACTTCAACGTCCACAACCGGCAATCCAGCTTCTTCTATTTGTAAATGGCCAGGTTTGTTGCCCATTACATCCAGCAAAATGTCAGTGATTTCAGGAGAAGTATCCGCCAGACGATTTATTTCATCAATAAAAATAATGCCCCGATGCGCCTGAGGAATAATACCTGGCAACAACTGTGCTTCCGGATGCGCCGGATCAGTCAGACGGGCCAGATCGATACTGCCTGCTATGGTCCCGACTTTGGCGGAATGGGATATCTCCAAAAACGGCATGGGGACATCCTCCACTCCGATGGCCGCAACTTCTTCCGGACTCAAATTGCGGTGATGCGGACAATGCGGATGCTCCGGATCACAATTATACACACAGTTTTTGATTCTTGTAATATTCGGAACGATACCACGCGCTGCCCTCATAATGGTAGTCTTTCCGGTCCCTCTTAATCCTTCCGCATGGATGTGAAGGGGTTCTCCAACCAATGAAGATACGATTGACATGGTGACCAAATCAAAAAGGGTCTCGTTGCCTTCATATCTTTCGAGCTTTGAAAATGGAATCATTTACATTCCTCCTATCTTACCAAGTTGCAAGATTGTAATCGATTAGCTTGTCTTACTATTATTTAATTAAATGCTGGCTACAACCATTGAATCAGTCCCACCCTTATTTACGCCCAGGTCAACTAAACACAAATGAAGCAAACCAGCCTCAACAATAACTCCTTTCCTCCTCAATTATTAATAACGTAGTTTATCCCCTTATAACTATATACTAAATTGTGATTAATTTCTCTTATTTATAATAATTTGTTGAAATTAGAGGATAATTTGTAGCAGTTTATTTAATAATTGGCCTATTTAAGGTACAAATAGTTTTTGCCATAAGATGAGGATAAGAAAGCATCTCCAATGCCCCTGAGCAGTTCTCCTCCATACCCCTTACCCGCACATATTATTGCCTGAGAAGCTTTTTTTTTGCCCTGAATGGTAGTTTTATCGAATATTTTTAGAGAAAGGAGATTCTGCTTGTCTTGTTTAGCTGATCCCCAGTTTTTCACGTAAGTTTTTAGCTCGGGATCTGCTTAGGATGATGTTTTTTTGTGAGAATTCCATCTTCAGTAAATAAGAACCTTCTCCAAAATTGATGATTTCCTTGATGAAATTCAAATTTACAATAAAAGCTTGATGAGCTCTGAAAAAAAAGCTTTGGTCAAGACGATTCTCCAATTCGTTCAGCGTATAGCTGCTTAGATAACCTTCATTCACAGTACTTATCAGTACTTTTTTGCCCTGACTTTCACAGAAAACAATATCTTCCGGTTTGAGCAGCACGATTTTCCCTTTCTCCCGCACCGGAAGCTTTTTGGCGTATTGTTCCTGATTTTTATATCTATTCAATACATCTTCGATGCGTTCTCTTAATTTGTGATTGACCAATTCATCAATATAATGCCGATGGGCAATCTGCGCTTTGGTTCGCATAATGGTCTTCTCAATCCGGTTTTGTTCAACCGGCTTGACAATATAATCGATTGCACCAAGTTCATACGCATCTACCGCCATGTCTCTGTTCATGGTTATAAAAGCAAATAGTGGCGGATTCTTAAGTTGAATCAACTTATTGGCGGTTTCAAAACCATTCATTTCAGACATTTTTATATCCAGCAAAACCAGATCGATTTTCTTTTCCTGGCACAGCAATAAAGCGTCCAGGCCATTAACAGCCTCTCCGACGATTTCAACATCTTTTATATTCTCGAGAATATAGCGCTGTACAATTCTCTCTCGTTCATCATCATCCACTATCAATACTTTTACTTCCATCCGTCTTACCTCACATATCTTTGCTTATAATTCTGGAAACACGGCACTGGTAATGGTATATTATATTTAATATATCTATTTTCTGTCCAAATAACAAATAATTTTTACCGAATTTGCCGTTTTAGTAACAAATTAATACCCTAACGCTTGCGCTGATCAGAATTTCCATTAACAATTTGCAATATTTATGATATTTTGTAATATTTGCTGAAAGGAGTTATCACATGCGTTACGAAGGAACTGTTTACCGCCCGCCCAGTGAAGCCAACAGTCTCTTAATCCAAGCCACCATAGGCTGCCCACACAACAAGTGCAGTTTTTGTTCGATGTACAAACAGTCTTCTTTTAAGATCAGACCAGTCGAGGAAATAAAGGAAGACTTGCGTGCTGCCCGACAATACTACGGAGAATTCGTTGAATCATTATTTTTCCCTGACGGTAACACCATCATCATGAAAACAGCGCAATTGGTAGAAATTATTTCTTATGCCCGGGAATTGTTTCCCCATTTGCAGCGTATCACAGTATACGGCTCGGCAAGATTTGTAAACAAAAAAAGCGTTGAGGGATTACAGCAATTAAAAGATGCCGGTTTAAGCAGAATCCACACCGGCATGGAAAGCGGTGACGATGTTACACTGCAAAGAATTCACAAAGGAACAACTGCTGCCGAGATCATTGAAGCCGGCTTGAAGCTTAAAAAAGTCGGAATCGATACCAGTGAATATTATCTGGTGGGAATCGGGGGAAAGGAAAGATGGCGTGAACATGCGCTGGAAAGTGCGCGGGTATTGTCTGCTTTTTCTCCGGATTTCATCCGTTTGCGGACTTTTGTTCCCGTACCGGGCACACCTCTCTATGACGAATATAAACAGGGAAGCTTTAAACTGCTTAGCCCTCACGAAGCCCTGCAGGAGATCGGTCTGCTGATAAGCAATCTGAATTGCGAAGGCAGTCACGTGCTCAGTGACCATGTCTCAAATTATTGGAATATCTCAGGCCGTCTGCCGGATGACCGGGAAATCATGTTGGACGGCGTAAAGACAGCCTTGGCCATACCGGAAAACCGTTTTCGCCCGGCAGAAATCAGCCGGTTATAATGAAAAAAGGAGGACATACGTCCTCCTTTTTTATAAATTCTTGTGTAGCTATTGTGTATCTGTCTGGTCTTTACTGGCCAAAGGCGGTACGATAAATATCTCGTCATCGCGAAAATCGAAGTAATCGCTGAGCTTCCAATATACTCCCCTGCTCAAGCGGGTATCGGCCACCCAACGGTAGCTAATATAGGGAACATCATCTTCTATATATAATTTCAATTCATGGTCCAGATCCATTTCCTGCAGATCGTGAAAAACCAGTTTCACCGGTTGTTCGTTTTCTTCGACGATGCCAACTGCTAAAAAAGGTACATCTTCAACAATCAGAGGATTAATTTCCGAACCCATTTCAATATAATAGCCGCCGTTTTCATCACGATTTATATTTCTGGCCAGGACCTGTAAAATATTGCGTCTGAACATTTCTGCCTCGCCAAAATACCATTTGCCATCGCGGGCAATTTTAATTTCCTGATAGTCCATGTTCTCCTCCTTACATGTTTCCCGCCATTTTTAAATGTAGGGAATTCATATATATCTTTTCAATTTCTTCATCATTTATTTCGTGATTGCCCATCTTTAATCCTGCCAGACTGAATCCGTGTTTTTGGGCAATATTCCGGAAATAATGAACGGTTTCAAGAGACAGCTTATTGCCGATACTTATATCACGGCATTCACCCTCCAGAGCCAGGAGAACGGTTTCCGACAAGCAAGCAAGACTGATGCCGTCCCGATAACCCAAATTGGCTCCGAAACATATTTCATCGGGATATTGTACCAGTCCGCCTTCCAATACTAAAACGTCTTCACGATCATATACAGAAGGATCAACATC
Source organism: Bacillota bacterium (assembly GCA_017861475.1). Classification (GTDB taxonomy): domain Bacteria; phylum Bacillota; class Syntrophomonadia; order Syntrophomonadales; family Syntrophomonadaceae; genus Syntrophomonas_B. The sequence continues at coordinate 6,001 of JAGFXV010000048.1, forward strand.
TGACGGACGCGCTACGTCGCACACAACTGCACCTGATTGAAGGTCATCCGCAAAGATCAAATACTCCGGTGAATTACTGGTTGCTATCACCAAATCGCATTCCAGGAGATCATCGTGAATACTTATACTAATCTTGACGGGACTTTCAATTTCCAGATATGCACATATTTCATTGATCAGTTGCAAAGAAAACTCCTCGTTTTCCAAACAGTTAAGGTAAGTCATTGCCTGATCATCACTGCGGTTTCGTAAAATATTTATGACTCTGGTAAGCCACAGGCTCACGCCTTTTAATTCTCCGCTTTGCATCCGGTTGCTGGCGTAAGTGAAAATTTCACGAGCCAGCGATTGCAACCGGTTATTGCTGCTGGTGGGATGATCCGGGTTGCCAAACAAAGTCAATTGACATAATTCTTCTGAAAGCATCAATGCACAAGCCCGGCCGATGGATCCGGTTGCGCCGACTACACCGCCGCGGGCGGCAATTGTTTCAATATGCATCTTTTCTGCGCCAAGGAAAAGTGCCTCGACACCCATCAAAGTTGTAAAACTGTTGCCGCTGGTTATGGCAACATTCCTGCCGCTAACTGAACGTCCTCCTCTGGTTACAACGGAAGTCAGTGCCCCCAGCCCGATCATTTCAGCTCCCAGGTCCCTGCCCATATCAACAGCCCGGGCAATCATATTCACCGTTTCCTCATGGGGAAGCTGCATCATCTCACGGCCTCCAAAAGGTACCCCGATCATCCAGCCTTCAGCGGTCGTGCCGCTTTTTGATCTGATGGCCGGCATGTGACAAACAATGCCGGGATCTTTGGTAAGACTTTCCCATTGCAAAAAGCGGTATAACTCATCACGACTCATGGAAGCAAATGAAGGGTTGTTAAGCACAACATCTTCCGGCGCCGGGTAGTGGATAATAAAAGCGAATTTATGGTCGACCGTTTCTCCTGGTTCCAATACAGAATACTTGGTTTTACGGCTTTGCAGACGATAATCCTGAATATCCGTCACCGGACTACTGTCACCAAGTAAATAGCGGTATAGTTTGCTGTAATCACGCAAACACATAATATGGCAGCACACATCCAGCGCTGCGGCGACCCGGTCGATGTCTTCATACGTTATGGTCAGGGCTGGCTCCAGTCGCAGGGTCATGGAATTATTCAGGAAAGGAGCCAGACGAATTCCATATACATTCAGCAAAAATCCGCTCAGTAAAGCCGTAAAGCCTCCCTGATCAGCCAGGTAAGCCATATCAAAAGAGCCGCAATCATCCAGCGCATCAAATTCCAGACCAACCATCAGTCCCTGACCTCTGACCTCTTTCACTGCCTGGGGATATTTATCCTGCAGTTTTTGCATCTGTTCCAGCAAATAGTCGCCCTTCTGTCGGACTTCATAAATCAGCGCCTGCTGATCCTGCAAAAGTTTATTTAAAACTGCAATGCCCACCGCACAAGTAACGCCGTTATTGGCAAAAGTTGAACTATGCAGCATGGCAAAATCTTCGTTCCACACCTGCGGACTGCTCAGGCAAACCCCTATCGGAAGCAGTCCTCCTCCCAGTGCTTTGGCCAGCAACAGCACATCCGGTTCAACATTGTCATGCTCACAGGCAAAAAGTTTACCGGTTCTTCCCAAACCGGTCTGGACCTCATCAACGATAAAAACTGCCCCATGCACCTTGCATAGTGACTGGGCTGCTTTCAGGTACCCGGGAGCGGCAACGACGATCCCGCCTTCGCCCTGTACCGGTTCAACAATGAATCCCGCTACATTTTCAGGATGATCCTGCAGCGCTTTCTCCAAAGCTTCTATATCATTGTAGGGAATCCTTAAAAAACCCGGGGCAGGCGCCCGAAACGGAGTCTGATACGAGTCCTTGCCGGTTGCTGAAAGTGAGCCCAAGGTTTTTCCATGAAAACTGTTACTGGTGGAAATAATAATCTCTCTGCCAGTAGCAGAACGAGCCAGTTTAATGGCGGCTTCAACCGCTTCAGTACCGCTCTGGCAAAAAGTTGCATAGCAAAGATCACCGGGAGAACATTCGGCCAGCATATTGGCCAGACGCAGAGCCTCACCGGGCAAAGAAGGCTGCACCAAACTGGG
>JAGFXV010000049.1 GCA_017861475.1 Bacillota bacterium
TATTAAGTTTATGATTTTTAAGGACTGTCCCCTATCATTACATAATCGAGTAATTGGGAGCTTCCTTGGTTATTACTACATCGTGGGGGTGGCTTTCGGCCAGGCCCGCGTTGCTGATTTTTACGAAATGGGTTTTTTCCTGCATTTCTTTAATATTGGCTACGCCGCAGTAGCCCATGCCGGCGCGCAATCCGCCCACGAGTTGGAAGACGGTTTCGGAAACGGCACCTTTGTAGGGGGTACGGCCTTCGATTCCTTCGGGGACCAGCTTCTGGGCGTCTTCCTGGAAGTAGCGGTCGCTGCTTCCTTCGGCCATGGCTCCCATGGAGCCCATGCCACGGTATACTTTGAAACGGCGGCCCTGAAGCATGATTTCCTCACCGGGGCTTTCGTCGGTTCCAGCCAGAAGGTTGCCCAGCATTACAACATCGGCACCGGCAGCAATGGCTTTGGCAATATCGCCGGAATATTTTATGCCGCCGTCGGCAATGATGGGAATGTCATATTTTTTGGCTACCACGGAACAGTCTGCCACGGCGGTTATCTGTGGCACGCCGATACCGGCCACGACCCGGGTGGTGCAGATGGAACCGGGGCCAATTCCTACCTTTATACAGTCAGCACCCGCTTTGATTAATGCCTCGGTTGCTTCTCCGGTAGCTACATTGCCGGCAATCAGGTCGATATTAGGAAATTCTTTCTTGATGGCAGCAACCATGTCGATAACACCCTGGGAATGACCATGGGCAGTATCCACAACGAGAACATCCACCCCCGCATTTATGAGTGCCTGGACTCGCTCCATAGTATTTTTAGCTGTAGTAACCGCAGCTCCAACCAGCAGGCGTCCGCGTTTATCTTTGGCAGAATTGGGATATTTCATGGTTTTTTCAATATCTTTAATGGTGATCAAGCCTTTGAGATGATAGTTCTCATCCACCAACGGTAATTTTTCGATTTTATATTTGCGCAGCAACTGCATGGCTTCTTCCATGGTAGTTCCGACCGCAGCGGTTACCAGGTTGGTGCTGGTCATAATATTTTTGATGGGTTGGTTGAAATCGGTTTCGAAACGTAAATCTCGGTTGGTCAGTATGCCTACCAGTTTAGGGCCTTCGGTGATGGGTACACCGGAAATGCGGTAATGCTCCATGATCTCCAGGGCATCGTAGATTTTGTGCTCGGGGGAAAGGAAGAAGGGATCGGTGATGACTCCGTGCTCGGAGCGCTTGACGCGATCCACCATTTTGGTCTGTTCTTCGATGGTCATGTTTTTGTGGATGATGCCGATTCCGCCCTCACGGGCCATGGCAATTGCCATGCGGGACTCCGTAACCGTATCCATACCGGCGCTCATTATGGGAGTTTCCAGTCTTATATTACGGGTCAACCGAGTAGACACATCCACTTCGTTTGGTAACACGGTAGAATGCCCGGGAATCAACAGGACGTCATCAAAGGTGAGACCTTCTTTGCTAAATTTGTCGTTCATTGTCTGGCCTCCTTATATAAAAGTTAAATTATTTTATACTATTAGCAGGAACTTTGCAAGCTATTTTACAATCAGAAAAATATCGCAGATAAAAGTGGTTGTTGATACTTGTCAAACATTGTGATAAACTTTTTTCGTAAATTATAGTTATTTAATTATAGCTATTTAATTATTGTTATATAAAAGCAAAGAGCCATATGAGTCCACAAATAAGGTGTGGTCGTATCTACGTGGTAACCATAAATTACCTACGCTATGGTGTTTCTTTACAAAACAGATTTGAAGTTTAATACAAACGTCAACTTTGTTTAAGATGAGGATAAAGAACACCGTTCTTTGTCCTTTTTTGTTTTGCACTCTTTCAGCATAATCAAATATAGCTGTCAAAATTCGTCAAATCGCAGGACGGGAAGCCTGACACTTCCGCCTGTAATTTGACTTTTTTTATGGAAGACCATGGAAACGGAGAGCAACGGCATGGAAAAGCCTGCTTTAATTGAAATGAAAGGTATTACGAAAAGGTTTGAGCGTGTTCAGGCCAACGATCATATCAATCTGCGCATATATCCGGGTGAAATCCACGCCCTGTTGGGAGAAAACGGTTCCGGAAAGAGTACCTTGATGAATATCCTGCTGGGAATTTACAAACCCAATTCCGGTGAGATCTTATATAAAGGAGAAAAAATCTCCGCCATGACTCCCAAAATCGCTGCTGATATGGGAATCGGTATGGTACATCAGCATTTCACATTGATTCCAACCTTGAGTGTGGCCGAAAACATCTTTTTAAGCATGAATAATACCGGCTTTTTCCTGAATAAAAAAATGATCGAAGATCAAATCAAGGATTATTCCTGTAAATTTGCCCTTCCAGTCGATCCCGGGGCTAAAGTCTGGCAGCTCTCGGTAGGTGAACAGCAACGGGTGGAAATTATAAAATTACTGTGCCGAAACAGTGAAATCCTGGTTTTGGATGAACCCACCGCGGTTTTGACTCCTCAGGAAGCCGCAGAACTTTTCAAAACGCTGCGCAAGATGAGTGACCAAGGAAAATCAATTATCTTCATCTCTCACAAAATGAATGAAGTAATGGAGCACGCAGATCGAATCACGGTGCTTAAAAACGGAAAGATTGAGGACGAAATGATGGCAGCGGATGCCACCATAGCCCGCCTTACCAAGGCAGTAGTAGGAGAACGGGATCTGGAAGGAATCACGCGCAAGCCGCAAAAGAACGGAGATCAACCGCTTTTGGAAATAAACCGGCTGCGTGTCATGAATGACAAGGGATTAATCGCACTGCACGATATCTCTTTGCAACTGCATGCCGGAGAGATTTTTGCCATCGCCGGCGTCGCCGGCAGCGGTCAGCGTGAACTGGCAGAAGCTTTAGCAGGACTGCGAAAAGTGATTTCCGGCAATCTGGTTATGGATGGTGCGAATATCAGCAAAACCAGTGTTAAAGCCAGGATTTCCATGGGTATTTCCTTTATTCCGGAAGACCGGTTGAAAATGGGCTTGATTCCGGAAATGAACATGAATCAAAACGCGGTCTTAAAAGAATTTAAAAAACCTGTCTACAGCACCGCCGGCATTCTTCGCAACAAATCCATTCAAGCTTTGGCCAATCGTTATGTGGAGGAATATGACATCAAGCACGGCGGTTTTCATTTGCCCGTTGGCCTCATGTCAGGCGGGAATCAACAGAAGCTGCTGATCGCCAGGGAAATCGCCGACAATCCAAAGCTGATCATCGCATCCTATCCGGTTCGGGGGCTGGACATCGGAGCCACGGAAGCAATTCATCGCATTCTGTTGGAACAGCGTGATCAGGGCGCCTGTGTCCTGTTGATTTCCGAAGAATTGGATGAAATCTTTGCCATGTCTGACCGGATGGCAGTTCTGTGTGACGGCAGGCTTATGGGAATCCGTCATACAGCAGAAACGGACTATGATGAAATCGGGCGCTTAATGTCCGGTACGTCTGTATAAGGGGCGTGTTAATATGAGAATTGGATCTTTGCAATTGGAAAAGAAACAAACTGTCCCCTTATACAAGAAAATACTGAATCCCATCATATGTGTGTTGCTGGGACTGGCTTTCAGTGCGATCTTCATTATTATCAGCGGATTTGATCCCCTGACTGTATTCGCTAAAATGATCTCCTATTCCTTTCTTAATTCCATGGGCCTGTACGGCAGTATTAACGGGGCTCTCCCCTTGATGTTCTGCGGCTTAAGCGTAGCCCTTGCCTTTCGCATGAAATTAAACAATATCGGTGCGGAAGGACAGTTTGCCATAGGTGCCGTGTTAGGCGGCTGGTTTGCTTTGTACGGGCCGTCCCTGCCCGCTCCTTTCGGGCTGATTGTCATGTTTTTGCTCTGCGCGCTGGGCGGCGGCTTATGGGCCGCAATTGCCGCGGCTTTGAAAGCTTATTGGAAAATAAATGAAACCATTGTAACCTTGATGTTCAACTACATTGCTTTGCTGTTTTTGGATTATCTATGTTACGGTCCCTGGATGGCCCCCAAACAAACAACGGCCATAACACCCCTTATTCCTGATTCCATGTATCTTCCCGGATTGGGCGGAACCAGTTCGGCGTTGATTCTGGCAGTGGTGATTGCCCTGTTGCTGCAGTTCTATTTGCAGCGCACTACCGGCGGTTATCAAATCTCCGTTATCCGGGACAGTTCCCAGTCAGCCACCTATGCGGGAATTTCGGTTAAACGTTTTATTTTCATCGTATTCATCCTCAGCGGAGCTTTGGCTGGACTGGCCGGTTTTGTCAAAGTAACCGGCATACTGCACCGGGTGCAGGCACAACTCCCCGGCGGTGCCGGTTATACTGGAATCGTAGTCGCCTATCTCAGCCAGTTCAATCCTCTGGTGGTTATCCTGGTTGCCATTCTTTTCGGCGGCCTGCAAAACAGCTGCGCCGCTGTTCAGATTATGGGGGTGCCTTCTCAGATCGCTACCATGATCCAGGGAACCATTATGATTTTCGTCATTGCGGGAGAATTTTTAAATCATTATAAAATCAGCTTTTACCGGGAAGACGGAATGGAGGTGCCGGAACAATGATGGCTTTGATTATCTCTATTGGCGCCGCCGCCGTTGTCTACGCAGTATCCATCTTATACGCTGCCATCGGGGAAATATTCTCCCAACGTGCCGGCATCATGAATCTGGGCATTGAAGGCATTATGCTCATGGGTGCCGTATCTGGATTTCTGACCGTATATCATACCAATAGTCTGGCCCTGGCCATGCTGGCGGTCATCTGCACAGGGGCCATTCTGGGTCTGGTTTTTGCCTTTCTTACCGTAACCCTGCAATCCGACCAGACGGTATGCGGCATGGCGTTTTTGATTTTCGGCAGTGGATTAAGCGGCTTTATTGGCAAAAAAGTAACCGGCATCGCTACGGCGGTAAAATTCCACGATATCAGCATCCCTTTACTGCATAAGATCCCGGTCATAGGCAAGATCTTCTTTCAGCAGGACCTGCTGGTGTATTGCATGTATATCATTATCCCGCTCTCTATTTTTTACATTTATAAAACACGACCGGGCCTTATATTGCGGGCACTGGGAGAAAATCCTGCTGCTCTTGATACGGCGGGGATTCACGTATTTGCCTTGCGCTATGCCTATGTCATATTCGGCTGCGCCATGATCGCAATCAGTGGCGCATGTATTACACTCTCCTATACGAATTTTTGGAATGAGGGAATGACGGGTGGAAAAGGCTGGATTGCTTTCTCCCTGGTGGCATTCTCTCGCTGGAACCCGGGGTTCGCCGCGCTTGGCGCTCTGCTCTTCGGCGGTATAAGTATTCTCGGTATTAACCTGCAAATATACCTGCCGGGAATCCCCACCCAGTTTTATAGTATGCTTCCGTATGCGGCAACGGTAGTTGCCTTGATTATAACGACAGGCAGTTTCCGAAAACAACATACGGCGGAACCGGCAGCTTTGTGTCAGAAATATGACCGCGAGGGGCGGTAAGTAAATTTTTTGAGGAGGAACAATTAATGAAGAAAAAATTGATCAGCATTCTATTAGTGGTGGCTATGGCAGCCATGCTCCTTACCGGTTGTTCAGGCAATTCCGGTAATCAGACCAAAGACACAGCCAAAGCAAAACTTGACTATTCCAACATCAAAATCGGCGAAATTACATCCCTGGTAGTGAATGACGGCGGCTGGTGCCAGGCTACTCATCAAAGTTTGCTGGCAGCCATGAAAGAGCTGGGCATCCCGGAAGAAAATCTTAAGGTCATTGAAAATGTGGCCGAAGACCAGGTATCCGTTACCAACGCTTATAATGCCCTGGCCAGCGAAGGTGTCAATCTGATCGTCGGAGCCAGTGCCGGCTACGCAACTTTCCTTTCCGAACTGGCTGGCAAAAATTCCAATATCATCGTAGCCCAGCAAGGAGATCAGGTTCCCAATCTGATCGGTTATCAAATTCGAAATTATGAAGGTATGTTCCTGGCCGGTTATGCCTGTGCCCTGATGTCACCCACCGATACCCTGGGCTTTGCTGCCAGCATGTCCGAAGCTTCCGTACGGGGAGCCATTAACGGCTATGCGTTGGGTGCTAAGTATGCCAACCCCAATGCCAAGGTTAAACTGGTCTGGGCCAATAGTTGGTACGATGTGGATATTGAAACGCAAAGCGCCAAGACCTTGATCAATCAAGGCATCAAGTATATGGGCATGGAAGCTTCTTCACCCGCCATTCCGCAGACTTGCCAGGAAAACGGCGCATACTGCATAGGCTACAATGTTGATATGAAAGACCTGGCGCCCAAGGCGGTGCTGTTCTCCTATATGTGGAATTTTGCCCCTATTTATAAAGATATCATAACATCTGTCGTCGAAGGGAAAGCCGACACCAGCAAATATTATTATGAAGGCGGCGAATGCGCTAATATTTCCGCATTTAACGAAGCTATTGTCCCTAAAGATGTACAGGATAAAGTACTGCAGGTCAAAGCCGATCTTGCCAGCGGTAAAATCAAGGTCTTCGGCGGCGAGCTGAAAGACAATAAAGGTAACATATTGGTTCCTGCCGGCCAGACGATGAGTGATGACAAGATCAATACCCAGCAATTCCTGGTAGAGAACGTCATCGGCAGTTTTTAATCATACCCCAAGCAACAAAGGAGATTAACGAATTCATATGAAAAAATCTGTGGACAAGCTGAAAGAGCTGATTCGTGCCGGGAGAGCTGTTCTCCCGGCGGAAAAAGCCATCCTTCACGGTACGCTGGTCAATGTCATGACCAGTGAAGTGTATCCGGCGGATGTTGCCATTTATCAGGATACTATTGTAGCCGTGGGTAATATTGAAATGTATTTGGGACCGGAAACGGAATTGATTGACGCAACGGGAAAATATCTGGTTCCGGGCCTGATTGACGGACATATTCACAGTGAGTGCAGCAAGCTGAGCATCACCAGTTTCGCCAAGGCCGTAGTTCCCTGCGGAACCACAAGTATGGTATCGGGTCTGGACGAGTATATTTCTGTGTCCGGGCTGGAAGGACTGCAGGAGGTATTCGCCGAGGTGCAAAACAGCCCGCTGAGGGTGTTCTGGGGAGCGCCTTATAAAACCCCCTATACAATCCCCGCTTCCACTATCGCCGGTAATTTCAATACTGAGATTCATCAGCGGGTACAGCAATGGGACGAATGTTTTGGCGTATGGGAAACGGTACGGGAATCCATTCAAGAAGAAGATGAAAATGCGCTGGGCGCAATTGCCGCGGCCTCCCAAAATCGGCTGCCGGTTTTCGGCTGTGCCCCCATGGCCCGCGGCAATGAACTAAACGGATATCTGTGCGCCGGAGTAAGGTTGGACCATGAAAGCTACGACCATCAGGAAGTACTGGAAAAAATGCGCAAGGGCATGCATATGCTCATTCGCGAATCCTCCGTTACACATTTTCTGGAGGAAAATATCCGGGCGGTCACGGAAATAAATCCTGCGCTGGCCAGACGGGTCAGCTTCTGCACCGATGACGTTACCCCTTCCGATATTTTGGAAAAGGGACATGTGGATCATCTGGTACGTCTTGCCATTGCAGCCGGCGTTGATCCCATTACCGCAATTCAGATGGCAACCATCAACAGTGCCGAAGCGTACCGCATTGACCATCTGGTAGGCTCCATTTCTCCGGGCAGGCTGGCAGACATCCTGCTCATCGACAGCCCTGCCAGCTTTCGAGTTGAAGCAGTCATTGCCAACGGGAAACTGGTCGCCCGGGATAAAAAGCTGACCATTCGTCTGGATGCGCCGGTCCGAAGTGCTATTTTGAGCAGCCAGCTGAAGTGCAAGCAAACCACCCGGGAGGATTTTCTGTACAAAGTCCCCATTGCATCAGGCCAGGCCAAAGTTTTGGCGATGGACGTCAAAGGTCCTTTTGTACGCAAAAGACGGGATGTGACCCTGAAGGTGAAAAACGGTGTCGTAGTTCCTGATATTGAGCAGGATGTAGCCATGGTTTCCGTTTTGGAGCGTTTTGGCATTAACGGCAACCAATCGCTGGCCTTTTGCTCGGGTTGGAACTTGAAGCGCGGTGCAATGGCATCCTCCGCTGCCCCC
>JAGFXV010000050.1 GCA_017861475.1 Bacillota bacterium
AATATCCCAAGTTTGCGGGATCCATTCTTGAAGAAAAATTTTGCTTTGTAAAGGATACCAGGCAGGTTGAGATTTTTGAAATGCAGGGTGTATATAGAAATGATATCTGGTTGCAATTTCGTGTTTATCCATCCATGAGCGGAATTACAGTATTATGCACTGATATTACCGAACGCAAAAATTCTGAAACAGCTCTGAAGGAAACGGAAAATCGCTTAAATCTTGCATTAAGCATGGGGAAGCTGGGCGCATGGGAAGTCAATCTATTAACCGGTGAAGCTTATTGGAATGAACAGGCCTTTAGGATTCTAGGCTACGAGCCTGGTGAGGTTACGCCCGGCTGGGAAGAGCTACAGCAGCGCATTCATCCCGAAGACCGTGAGGCGATTCAATATTATTATCAGGATAGCCTGCAGCAGGGGGGCGCTTTTTTCATCGATTTTCGTGTGTTGTGGCAGAATGGGGAAGTCCGCTGGGTCGCAAACCGGGGCTATGTCAAACATAACACGAACGGAAGGCCCACACATTGTTTCGGTACAGCGATTGACATTACCGAGCGTAAAAAAATTGAGGAAGCACTGAGGGAAAGCGAAGGGTTCTACCGCACCATATTTGACAACAGTCCGGACGGATTTGCCCTGATCAGAATTTTGTTTAATGAGCAGGGCAAAGCTGTCGATCATACGATCGTAAAGGTAAATCGAATTTTTGAGACCCAAGCTGGACTTAAGGCCGAGGAAATTGTGGGAAAAAGTTTCCGCGATATCGAACCTCGTTTCGAAGATTACTTTCCCCGTGATCATAGCGGCTTTTTTGAACAAGCCAAAACCATACAATTTGAAAACTATCATCAAGAAAGAAACAGATGGTATGATATTTATCTGTTTCCCTTCTCAGAAGGTGTTTATGGAATCATAATCCGTGACATAACTGACAAAAAGAAAGCACTAGAAGAAATTCAGCAGTCAGAAGAACGTTTTTCCAGAGTTTTTCGGTTTAGCCCGGTAGTCATGGCGCTTGTCACTAAGAACGAAAGTATATTTATCGATGTGAATCAGGCTTTTGAAAAAACATTTGGTCATACCCGGGAATCCCTGATTGGTAAATCCGCTTTTGAAGAACTAAACCATATTATCACCAACAACGAAACAGACAGAATATATACTCAGTTATTAAAAGATAAATATATTTACGACAATGAACTTTTGTTCCGAAATGCTGAAGGGGATTTACGTATTGGCCTTTCAAGAACAGAAACCGTATGTATTAATAATGAAGAGTGCTTTTTACACAGCATTGTCGATATTACCGAGCAAAAAAAATTGGAAAAGGAAATTGCACGCTTTGACCGTTTGCATCTGGTGGGAGAAATGGCAGCTTCCATCGGCCATGAGATCAGAAATCCCATGACATCGGTACGCGGCTTTTTGCAGATGCTGGGCAGCAAGGAAGAGTATCAGAGTGATCAGGATTATTTTGATCTGATGATAGAAGAACTGGACCGGGCTAATATGATCATTAGCGAATACCTCAATATGGCCAAGGACAAGCAGATTGATTTAAAGTCCCAATCACTTGATCCGGTCATCAGCTCCCTCTCTCCGATTATTCAGTCGGATGCACACCGAAGGGAAATTGAAATCAAACTGGAATTGAACAGCCCTGCGCTGATTCTAATCGACAAAAATGAAATCAAGCAATTGCTTATAAACCTGGCCCGCAATGGTATGGAAGCCATGGCCGAAAGGGGTACATTAACCATCGGCACCCTGCAGGAAAATGACCATGTAGTCCTTTATATAAGGGATGAAGGGACGGGGATCCCTATGGAGATTTCAGAAAAACTGGGCATCCCCTTCTTCACTACCAAAGAGAAGGGGGTAGGATTGGGACTGGCTATTTGTTATAGCATTGCGGCCCGTCATCATGCCGGGATCAATTTTACCACCGGGCCTTCCGGAACAACCTTTTATGTAAGATTTCCCCTGGCGGTTTGATCACGTGAACCATCATGGCTGTAGGACACAACTAAGTATGAAAATGTTATTTATCATGTCATCCTGAGCGTTAGCGAAGGATCTCCCGGGCCGGTTAAGATAACTCATATTGCTTGGTTTTTTCCCTTTTCAAACTCCGATACTTCAAAGCAATCATCGTAATTATCGCTAAATCAAATACAACGATCAGCAGCATAAACAAAGATTGATTTTCCCAAAAACTATGAGCTTCATAAGAAATAAATATACCAAAGGCCACAAAAGCAAGGGGATAGGCCCACATTTTATTCTTCCACAGCAGCCAAATAATGATCATCTTTGCCAAACCATGAAACAGCATAAAGACTGCCACCGAATGTTGGGAAGAAATGTTCAGACCGCGGGTGATAAGGTAGTTCATTAACGGATCATCCGGATCTTGTCTCAGCTCCGGAAGCGCAATTTGCAGTACGAGTTTGTTGAGCCATTCATGGCTGACAACCAGCATGATAAAGCCGCCGATCAATTCTGCTAATGCATTGGCACCTTTGAGGATCAGCCCGCCGTAAAAGCCGATATTTATAATAAAGTCCTTGTTACACGATTTACTCATCTCAGTCTCCCTTGTCTTAATGTTTGATATCCCGTGACACATCCGGTCAGCCAAAATCCTCCGGCTGCAAAACCGGCCAGGACATCACTGGGATAATGCACGCCCAGATAGATTCTGCTGATCCCTATTACAAATATGAGTAAAGCCAAAAAGAAGGATACCAGGTAAGCTCGTCCGGATCGACCGTATCTGATCCACAGAAGATATATAAGCATGCCGTAAAAAACCAGGGAAACCATGGCATGGCCGCTGGGGAAACTGTAGCCGGATGCGGTGATCAGACCTAACATCGGGCGGCTGCGATGAAAGGCCAATTTTAACATCCAATTCAAAATGGACGCGCCACTCAGGGCAATAATCAATATGCCGGCGTCATAGTAATATTTTTTGGCCAACAGATATCCGCCCATAATGATGGTCAGGAAAATCGTTATCGTCAATGACCCCATCGCCGTGATCAGCTCCATCAATTTCGTCATGAAAGGGCTTCTGAACATCGTAATGGCAGCTGTGATCGTCTGATCAAACAGTCCCGTCTCCTTCTCCAGTACGTCTTCGGCCAGACCGGCAAATAACCAAAGAAAGCCAGCCGCCAATAAGATCCCGGCGATCAGGTAACAGGCAAATTTGTCTTTTGGCTGTATATTTTGTTGTAAACCAAACTGTTTTGACATGTAAATGCTCCATAACGAATGATGGTGTCTTGCCGGTGGTTACATCCGACAAACTAAGATATGGTTCTTATTATAGCTGTATTTCGCTAAAAAGATAAATTTTGGTCCGGTACATATTTATGCTACCCTAATATAACAAGCCGGATACGAAAAGAATAAGTCGAAGTTAATCATACACTGGTAACAGAAAAGAGGCAATATTGTGAATAAGTCATTTGGGAAAAGGGGAGTAACGCTTAACATCTGTTTGCTGGTAATTTTTATAATCGTGATCACCTATGTAACCGTAAAATATGTCCCGGTGATTACCCAATTGATCAGCAAACCGGAAAAATTCAGGGATTTACTTTTGTCTTTTGGCCCGGCAAGCATTCTGGTGTTTATCGCTTTTCAGGTTTTACAGGTAATCATAGCGGCTGTCCCAGGGGAAGTGATCCAGATCGCCGGGGGCTATGTTTATGGAATCGTGCCGGGTACTTTATACTCGATCATTGGTATTCTGATTGGTTCCATGCTGGCTTTTTATATCGCCCGACTGCTTGGGTTTGCATTGGTACAAAAACTTGTGCCCGCCAAAGAACTTGAGAAGTTTTATTTCCTGATTAATAGTCCCAAAGCAGAAATCGCCACTTTCATTTTGTTTCTTATACCGGGTATTCCCAAAGACGTCCTGGTTTATATTGCCGGACTGACTCCCTTAAAGGCTGTAAATTTTTTTATTCTTACCATGATCGCCAGGTTCCCCGGCATTCTTGGTTCAGCTTACATCGGTGCAAATCTGGAAGAGAAGCATTATTCGGGGGTTATTGTTGTTTCTGTCGTTGCGGTTATCCTTTTTTTAACCGGCTTTTTCCTGAAAGATAAACTAATCGAGCAGATGAAACGTAAGTTATAGAAAGTCCTGTAAACTTCGGAATTTTGGAGGTATAGTTAAAACAGAATTACACCTTCTTACAGACAGACGCTAAAATGTTAAAGGTAATATGGAAGATGAGGTCATCAGGCATGATGAAAGAAAAGTTTGCGAAATTCATTCGAATTGTGACCGTTCCGCCGGTTATGGTCGCTGCCCTTATTGCAATCCTTAACATTGCGCGTGATGATATTTTTACTTCGGCCATCGAAGTGGTATTGTCTCTGATGTTACTGGCTTTAATACCTGTGCTTGCCTATCCCTTATCGGCACTGATTCCCAAAATAAAAGAAAGAGGACGCGAAGGGCAGAGGAATCTTGCCTTTATTTTAACTGCTATTGGTTATGTGGTTATCTGGGTTTATGGTCTGCTGTCTGCCAGCAATCAAAACCTGCTCCTCATATATACTGGTTACTTTCTTTCCGTCGTTATTCTGCTGGTACTGAATAAACTGCTGAAGATTCGTGCCAGCGGGCATGCCTGCAGCATCACCGGCCCGATTGTTTTTGTCAGCTATTTTCTGGGCTTCAAAGGGCTGATTGCCGGGGTTGTTACCTATGCCTTAATTTTCTGGGCATCGATTACTACCAAAAGGCATACACCCCAAGAGTTTATTTTCGGCACAGCAACCTGCATTGTTTCTTTTTTAATTCCATTAATGGTGCTAATGCAGATGTAACTGCTTTAAATCCCACATTTCTATCACATTTTCTTAACAATTCTTTAAAAGTCCCACCGTAAAATAACAACATCTCTAAACATCAATTGGCATAGAGTTTTCGGAATGTATCCAACAGATGGTGATTAGTCGTACCAAAACAAGGATTGAGGAGGGTGAGAGGAAATGTCCTATGAAAAAGCGGACAAAACATCTCTGCGGAGAAATCGAAGAGTCAGGCTGGGCGTGTTGGTTTTTATTCTATTGCTGATTACAGGAATCGGCTTGCTGCATCAATTTGGCGGATCATTTAGACCTGCCGGGGTTGATGCGCTGTGCCCGTTCGGCGGCATAGAAGCGGCCTATACCTTGGTGGCCTCTGGTGTTCTTTTGCAGAAGGTGGCTGTAAGTGCATTAATCCTTTTAGCTGCAACCATAATCGTGGCGCTTATTTTCCGGAGAGCTTTCTGTGGCCAGATCTGCCCTTTAGGCACTCTTCAGGAATTGACGGGGATGCTGGGCGCTAAAATTACCGGGAAAAAATATATTGTCCCAACTGCTGTAGATCGACCGGCCCGTTATCTGAAGTACATCATACTTTTGCTGATTGTAGTATTCACCGCTATCTCGAGCGAGTTGGTTTATCGCCCTTATGATCCCTGGGTTGCCTGGCAGCATCTGAGCTCAGCGGAGATTTTCACAGAATTCATGATCGGATTTATTGTCCTGGTTATTACCTTGGTGGGATCAATGTTTGTCGGCCGTCTGTTTTGTCGCTATCTGTGCCCGATGGGTGGCTTTTTGGCCCTATTGTTCCCGGTGGGACGGTTCGGCATCCAACGTAACGAATCGACCTGCATCAACTGCAAGATCTGTAACCGGGAATGCCCGATGGGAATAGATATCATGGGTTCAGAAAAGGTGACTTCGGTGGAGTGTATTAACTGCGGTACCTGTGTGAATGCATGTCCGGTCAAAGATGCGCTGACGATTACTGATCGGCGTGGAAAATCCATTACTCCGATTGCTTTATTGGTTTCAGTTCTGCTGATTTTCACAGTAGTGGTTGGGGTGACCACCTACACCGGAGATTTTTCCTGGGGGACTCAGTCACTGCAAACATCGGTGGAGAAGACCGGTCAATTTAATCCTGAAGAAATTAAAGGTTTCATGACCTTGCAGGATGTGGTGGATGCCAGCGGCATACCCAAAGAGGCCTTTAAAGAAGAGTTTAAGGTTGAAGACGCTGATTTTACCGTACCTATAAAAGAACTGGTACCTAAATACGGATTTGAAACCGACGCCGTACGGACATTCTCTGCGGAGTATTTAAGTAAAAACGGAACCGGAAAATAGATATAATAAATCAAGCCTTTGCAGCAATGCAGAGGCTCTTTGTTTGTCTGTATATTGAGGCAAAAGCCGTTCATATGATAATATGCTTTATAGTTATTCAACGTAAAAATGCTTGGTAATTATGAATAAATTGTTATAAAGGGAGAATGCTTCATGAGTCTGCCGCTTCAAGGAATTAAAATATTGGACATCACCGCCAACCTGGCGGGACCGTTCTGTACCCAGATCCTGGGTGACTTTGGCGCAGAGATTATCAAGGTGGAAGATATTCGCGGGGGGGACCCGTCCCGCAACAATCCGCCGTTTTTAGGGGATGAAGGTGCCAATTTTTTTGTGGTCAATCGCAATAAAAAAAGTCTGGCCTTGAACTTCCGCAGTGACGAAGGCAAAAAATTATTTAAAGAACTGGCAGCCAAATGTGATGTGGTCGTGGACAGCTTCCGTCCCGGCTATATGAAAAAGCTGGGGCTCGATTACGAAAACCTGAGATCCGTCAATCCCCGTTTGATCTACTGTTCCATGACTGCGTACGGGCAGGAAGGTCCTATGGCTAATGCGGCCAGCCACGACGCAAATATTCTGAGTCTGTCTGGTATCACCGGTCTCACCGGTGACGGAACAGAAAAACCACAGTTGACCGGAGCCCAGTTGGGCGGTTTGGCAGGCGGCAGTTTAAATGCGGTGATTGCCATTCTTTTGGCTGTGATCCATCGCGACAAGACCGGTCAGGGTCAATTTTGTGATGTTTCCATGCTGGATGGCTCACTGGCATTCCTCTGCAATGTCCTGGGGTTCCAGTCCGGATTCGGAGAAGAAGTGCGGGTTTTTTCCGGTCAAACTGCTTTTTACAACATATACGAGACCAAAGACGGAGGATACCTGAGTCTGGCGGCTATTGAACATAAATTCTGGAAGATATTCTGTGAAGTGATCGGCAGGCCGGATTTGCTGGAAACACACTGGGATATTCCTGCCCAGGAAAAGATGAAGCAGGAGGTGGCAGCCATTATGCTGACCCGCACCAGGGATGAGTGGATGCAGATTTTCTCCGGGACTGACAGCTGCGTGACACCGGTCATATCCATGGATGAGGTTTGTGAACAGGCATGGGTGAAAGACCGGGATATGATCTACACACTGCCCAACTTCAGAGAATCGGGCATGGACTTGAAGATCGTCGGCCAGCCCATAAAATTATCGGAAACGCCGGCAGAAGTCAAGACCGAGTTTCCCGGACTGGGTGAACATGGTGAAGAGATCCTCGCTTCGATTGGCTATTCCCAGGAGCAAATCGAAGCGTTTAGGAGACAAGGAATCGTTGGCTAGCCGTCCGGTAAAGATATCTTTATGTTCTTATATAAGGGAAGAATTTCGTATCAACGATTTCCATATGCCCATGCACCACGTCATCGGTAAGGAATGAGATAAAAGCAGATGATTCGAGTCCTCCGTTTATAAAAGCCTGCTTTAGCCATAAAGCCTTTTCGGCTAAGTTTTTATGAATATTGGTATGATTCATTTGTTCCGGATATCCGATCTCCAACATGACTTTTTCCTCATAGTCGAAGTGTTGGACGATATGCTCGAGCAAAATGTCAAGTTGGGTAATTAATTCCGCTTGTTGTGTTACTTCGCTGACAAGACTGAATAATCTGTTACCCAATTCGACAATTTCGAGATGCTGCCGGTCTATTTCTTTATTTCCGCATTCCCATTCCTTCCTCCAGGCTATATAAACGGAATCCAGAGGGAGTATTTCTTTGCTGTCTGAACAGACAAACTGATTCCTGCCGTTCTGCTTGGCATGATACAAGGCACGGTCAGTTCTGCGGTACCAGTGAGTAAAAGACTCGGCTCTCATTCTCTGGGCAATACCGATGCTGACGGTCC
>JAGFXV010000051.1 GCA_017861475.1 Bacillota bacterium
CCGGAGCCAATTTGATCGGGGGGTGCTGCGGTACGACTCCGGCCCATATTCAGGCAATGGCCAGAGCATTGCAAGGGATGAAACCATCATCCCGAAGCAAGACATTCCATGCCGCTTTGGCTTCTCGCAGCAGCCATGTTCTGCTGGGAGATAAACAGCCGTTGGCTTTTATCGGGGAACGTATCAATCCCACTGCCAGGAAAAAACTGGCCCAGGACATCAAGGATGGCCAGATGCAGGTGGTGGTTGCCGAAGCCCGCAAACAAAAAGAATCCGGCGCGCCGGTACTGGATGTGAACATGGGCGTGCCGGGCATTGACGAAGTGCAGGCCATGCAAAAGGCGGTGGCCATGATCCAGGCGGCGCTTGATATTCCCATTTCCATCGATTCAACTGATCCCGAAGTGTTGGAGGCGGGGCTGAAAGCTTTTGTAGGACGCCCTCTGATCAATTCCACTACCGGTGAAGAGAAAAACCTGGAGAAGATTTTACCGCTGGCCAAAAAATATGGAGCGGCGGTACTGGGTTTATGTATTGGCGAAAAGGGCATCCCTGACCGGGCGGAAGACCGGGTTGAGGTAGCCCGCAAAATTCTGCAGAGGTCTCTGGATTATGGCCTGCGCAGACAGGATGTTTTGATCGATACCCTGGTGAAAACAGCCAGTGCACAGCAGGAACAGGTCATGGAAACCATCCGCGCCTTACGGATGATCAAGGAACAACTGGGGCTGGCAACGGTGCTGGGGGTCAGCAATGTTTCCCACGGCCTGCCTGCCCGGGAGATTTTAAACGCTGCCTATCTGGCCATGGCCTGGAGCGCCGGTTTGGATCTGCCCATTTTGAATCCCTTTGATGAACGCATGATGGATACCTGTCGGGCTGCTGCAGTTCTGCTGGGCAAGGATGTAAACAGCGCCGCATATATTGAAAAATACAAGGATTATAAAGCAGCTTCTCCAAATCAACCGTCTTTGCGTCATGCAGTTTGCAACAGCTGTAATATTCCGTCGCTGCTGCAGGCAGGCAGCATGCCTGAAACGGCTGCGCCAGCTGTGGTGGCTGAAACCGCGCACGTCGTGGAGGAAGATACCATTCAGGCGAAAATTCAAAAAGCGGTTTTGCAGGGCGACAAGGAAAATATCGAGGCTTTGATAGATGAGGCTTTGCATAATATCAAGCTGGAACCACTGGATATCGTCAATCAGGCGATGATCCCAGGGATTGAAGCAGCCGGTGAGCTGTATGACAAGAAGCGTTATTTCCTGCCGCAGTTGATGCTGGCAGCAGAAACGATGAAAAGGGCCTTTGCCATCCTGCAACCATTGCTGGTCCGTGAAGGCGGCAGCCATGCCGGGGTAATTGTTCTTGCAACAGTAGAGGGTGATATTCACGATATCGGTAAAAATATCGTGGCAGTTTTATTGGAAAACTATGGATTCAAAGTAATCGACCTGGGTAAAGATGTAAAAGCCTCCGCTATTTTGGAGCGGGCAGCCCAGGAAAATGCTGATATAATAGGCTTAAGCGCGCTTATGACAACCACCATGCCCCGCATGCTGGAAGTGGTTGAAGGGGTGAAGATCAGAGGCCTCAAATCCCGGGTAATGGTGGGAGGAGCCGTTTTAAACCAGGAATACGCAGACAAAATAGGTGCTGATGCTTATTCAGAAGATGCCCGGGCGGCGGTACTGACTGCCCAGAGGCTTATGGGAATATTGAACAAATAATCGGTGGAGGTAAGTTTAAATGGCAGTACAAAAGAGCTATGAGGAAATCAATGAGAAAATCAGAAAGGGAGAAGCGGTAGTTGTGACCGCCGAGGAAGTAATCGGTATTGTTGCAGAAAAAGGCTATGAAAAAGCTGCCCGGGAAATCGACGTTGTCACTACCGGTACTTTTGGTCCCATGTGTTCATCAGGAGCCTTTATAAACTTTGGTCATTCCAATCCCCGTATTAAAATGAAGAAAGTTTGGCTGAACGGCGTTGAGGCATATTCAGGGATTGCGGCAGTTGATGCCTATATCGGGGCCGCCCAGGTGGCGGAAAACGACCCTGAGAACAAGGTGTTCCCCGGACGATTTGTTTATGGCGGGGGTCATGTGATTCATGATCTGGTGGCCGGCAAGGAGATAAGATTGGAAGCGACTGCTTATGGAACGGATTGTTATCCGAACCGTAAGGTTGATACCATCATTACTTTGGATGATGTAAACGATGCCTTCCTGTTCAATCCGCGCAATGCTTATCAGAATTACAATTGTGCCATTAATCTCGGTGACCGGACGCTCTATACCTATATGGGCATCCTCAAACCCCATGTGGGCAATGCCAGTTATGGTACTGCGGGACAATTAAGCCCGTTGCTGAACGATCCTTATTATCGCACCATCGGCATTGGAACGCGGATTTTCCTGGGCGGTGGCATTGGTTATGTGGCCTGGAACGGCACCCAGCATCATCCCAATGTTTTGCGCGGCGATAATGGTGTGCCTATGGCAACCGCAGGTACGCTATCGCTGATCGGTGATTTGAAAGGCATGGATCCTGACTGGTTGGTCGGGCTGAGTTATATCGGCTACGGAGCTACCATGGCGGTTGGGGTTGGAATACCCATTCCCATCCTGGATGAAGAGATGCTGCGCTATACTGCGGTCAAGGACGAAGATATTTTCTGTCCGATCGTTGACTATAATGAACAATACCCATATTCCAAGCCAATGGATTTGGGGCTTGCCAATTTTAAAGAACTGAAAAGCGGAAGAGTTACGATCAACGGCAAGTCGGTGGTTACGACTCCCCAATCCAGCTATCCCCGGGCCAGGAAAATAGCTGAAATACTGAAACAGTGGATCATGAAAGGGGAATTTGAACTGACCCAACCGGTAGCGGCCATTCCTTCCGCTGATGCAGATATTGTCTTTAAATCTATACCGGATAGAAACCCCAACGGGCTAACGAATGGGAGGAATAAAAGATGAAAAACAAACTGGTCTGCTATTTTTCCGCCGCTCAATCCGAGCAGCCGATCATTTATCGTTTAATAAAAAACTATGACCTGGTTATAAATATTCTCAAGGCTGATATCAATCCCCAGAAGGAAGGATATCTGGTGGTTGAACTGGAAGGCGACAAGGAAAGTTATGAAGCGGGTACGCGTTTTATGGCGAGCCTTGGCGTAATCATGGAACCATTAAGTGAAAGCATCGTCTGGAATGAAAAAACCTGTATCCAATGTGGTGCCTGTGCCTCTTTCTGCCCGACCGAGGCATTGGAGATGGATCGGGAAAGCATGGAAGTATCGTTTCATAACGACAGATGCGTAGTCTGCGGTATGTGTCTGGAATGCTGTCCAACCCGGGCGATTAATCTGCATTTTGAAATCAAAGAAGCCGTGTAGGAGGAACCATGGACAGAAAAGCGGGAGATGAATATGTGAAAAGGGACTACCGTGCCCTGCATGAAGCCCGTGATATGCATTATTTTAATATTCGGATCAAAGAAACTGATCTGAACATTGCTGTAGATCAGGTGAGCTATAACGATCACCTGATCTCTTTGTGTCAGAATGAAGTCAGAAGACTGCGGGCCGAGCTGGAATTTTATATCAGCCATCAGCCGGCTTTCAGAACTTCCTTTGTACCTTTGGCGCTTTTGCCGGATGCACCGCCTTTGGCCAGGCATATGGCAGGCGCGGCAGTGAAGTCAGGAGTAGGACCGATGGCGGCAGTGGCGGGTGCTTTTGCCCAGGCGGTCGGAGAAATGCTGATGAGCCAGGTGCAGGAAACCATGGTTGAAAATGGCGGAGACATTTACCTGAACAGTAAAAGGGACCGGCTAATATCAGTGTTTGCCGGTCGTTCTAAATTCAGCAACCGGTTGGGCATTAAGGTCAAGGCAGAAAACAGTCCCATAGGGATCTGTACCTCGTCTGGAACTGTCGGACCCAGTGTCAGTCTGGGAAAAGCGGATGCAGTCGTTATTCTGGCACCTGATGCAGCCCTGGCGGATGCAGTTGCGACCGGAGCAGCCAATTTGGTGCAAAACCAGGATGATTTGATGAAAGCAATTCAATTCGCGCAAAATATAAATGGCGTCAGCGGTATTCTGGCCATCAAGGATGACAAGATGGCAGCTTGGGGAAATATTGAGATCGTTGGGTTGTGACCCGTAAAACCTATTCTTGCATAAACGAGATTATTGATGAGCAGATAAAACTGCCGTTGCAGGCAGGATTTGTTCCGGTACTGTTGAATAAGTAAATGATCCTTGCTGACATGGATGCCATCTATTAAGCTTACAAGAGTTTATTCAAAGCTTGTGGGTCAGTCAGGAAAAAGGTAATTCAGGAATACCGGACGAAATCAATTTCGTCTGCAGTGAGCATACTATTCCTGGGCCTAATATGAATAAAATGGAGAAAAAAGCTATGAACACTGAAGCCGTTAGTCGTTATTTAATCAACTGGTTACAAGAAAAAGTAACCGCAGCCGACTGCAAAGGACTGATTTTAGGGATAAGCGGCGGTATCGACTCTGCCGTGGCAGCGGCCTTGGCCAAGCAGGCTTTCCCGAACAACTGCATGGGTTTGATCATGCCTTGTGAAAGCAGTTCCCAGGATTTGCAGGACGGGCTGCTGCTGGTGGAGAAATTGGATATAAGCTATCATATTGTCAATCTGGATGATACCTACCATGCTTTTTTAAAGGAAATAGGATATGCTGTTGATCTGCCGGAGGCCGGTGCCAGATTGATACGGGCCAATGTAAAGCCCCGGCTCAGAATGACTACGCTTTATTATGTTGCGCAGGTTCATCAGTATATGGTATTGGGTACCAGCAATAAAAGTGAAATAACCGTGGGTTATTCAACCAAATACGGTGACAGCGGAGTGGATCTTCAGGTTCTTGGCGACTTGCGCAAAGAACAGATTTATGAGCTGGCTCGATATCTGAATATTCCTGAACCACTGATCACCAAAGCGCCCTCTGCAGGATTGTGGGGAGGGCAAACTGACGAGGGCGAAATGGGTTTCAGTTACCGGGAGTTGGACGATTATATCCGCACAGGAGAGGGTGCATCGGAATTGGTTGCCAGGGTTCAGACCATGTTTGACCGAAGTGCGCATAAACGCAAGGTGCCGCCTGTGGCCGTGTTGCCTGTCGGATTGGGGGAATAAGTATATGAACAGCCGTCAGAGAAATGTATTGATCAGGATGATCAGCGCCCTGGCAATCTTTATATACGTCGGGTATCTTGCCTGGCCGTTGCTGCCTCATTTTGATTTTATGGTCATAGTTGGATTTGTGGTACTGTATCTCATCTGGCAACTGGTGTCTGAGATATGGATATATAAAGATCCTAATGATTACGTAGTAGATGATGATGACCAGAAAAGCTATTTGTTTTTACAAATTTCATTCATGTTGGCTTTATTATTTGCTACAATTGATTTTGTAGAATGGCACATAACCCGCAATCCTGATTGGGAACCAACTCTCATTTATACAGGCCTGGGATTGTTTATCGTCTCTTGTCTGGTTCGCTGGTGGGGATTTAGGTCCATCGGCAGATACTTTAATCCGCGGATAGCGGTTTATTCGAAGCATCGGCTGATAACCGAAGGTGCTTATAAAAAAATCAGGCACCCATTATACCTGGGTTCGCTGCTTAGTTTTCTTGCCATTCCAATGATTTTCAATTCCTGGGGAGCCATGTTGATCATTTTATTGACGACGACACCTGCCTTGATTCATCGGCTGAATCTGGAGGAAGAATTTTTACTCCATCATTTTGGCGACGAATATCTTGATTACATGGGCAAGACAAAAAAAATGGTACCAGGAATTTGGTAGAGACAATCAAAATTAAGGAGGAACTTTCATGTCCGGACATAACAAATGGTCTACGATTAAAAACAAAAAAGCCCGCACCGACGAGAAAAAAGGCAAGGAATATACCAGAATAGCAAAGGAAATCATATTGGCAGCCAGATCGGGAGGCGGAGACCCGGAAGCCAACTCCAAGCTGAGACTGGCTGTTCAGAAGGCCAAGGCAGTCAACATGCCCAATGACAACATCAGCCGGGCCATCAAGAAGGGAACCGGGGAGATTGCAAGTGATGCCATCGAAGAAATCAAATATGAGGGTTATACTGCTGGGGGAGCGGCTATATTGCTCGATATAGCCACCGACAATCGTAACCGCACCGCTTCTGATATCCGCCATCTATTTACCAAATACGGCGGAAATTTGGGCGAAAGCGGATGCGTTGCCTACCTTTTTGACCGGGTAGGTATGATCGTTGTCAACCGTGAAGATATTAAAACGGATGAAGAAGAGTTTATGCTTCTGGCGATCGAAATGGGTGCCGATGATGTGCGTGAAGCTGATGATACCCTGGAGATAATCACTTCTCCGGATGCGTTTATGGAAGTCAGGGACAATCTGGAAAAGGAAGTCAGAATAGAAGAAGCTGATATCATAATGCTGCCGCAAACAACCGCTGAGATAACCGATGAATCAACTGCTGCAAAGATCATTAAGCTGGTTGATGCGCTTGAAGACCATGATGATGTACAAAACCTCTACAGCAATTTTTCCATACCCGACGAACTAATGGAGAAACTGATGTAAAACTGCTCTTTTTAAATTTATGATGTGATTGACAGTCTGAAATTGTACTGTTGTTCATTTAAACATTCTCAGAAAATAAAAGCCCGCTCATCAATGCGCATAACATGTGTAAACTGATGAGCGGGCTTTTGAGCCGTTAAAGGTTTCGAATTCATTTGGCCAACCGGCCAGTCTGTTTAATTTATTTGGCGGTTCTTTTTGCCTTCCCGTTTGGGAAGTTCCAGACAAAATTGTCCGTCAACAAAGGTAGGCTTTAGTTGCCGGGTGTTGATCCGTTCGGGTAACAAAGCCAGTACACTCTTGAACGGTAAACTTTGATCTTCGGCATTTGTACTGTTGAAGAAAATGTCCGGGATGTCAGCCTTGATAACCAATTCTTCATCCTTCCCATAGATCTCCAGCGGGACCTTCATCTCGAAGTTGCTTACCTTGTTATAACTTCTGTCAAAAGCACTGTCATCAAGCAACAGGATATCACCAGGATTGTCTTCAAGACGTTTCAGCTGCCGCAGCATAAATTCCTTGTCATGCATGTCGCTTTTATAATATGTGCCTGCACTGCGCAGTACATTGGAACCGTAATAACGTCTGGAAGAATAGTCAATTGCTTCCGGCTCCATCAGATGGCCATTGGCGATAGCGGCATCGATCAAAGCATTCACTTCGTTCCAATCAATTTCCTTCGCAGCCTTTTCGGTTAAGTCAAGGCTGAAATCGTACTGCATTCCCGACCAATCAAATTCGTCCAGATTTTCCTGGCTGGCATTAAATTTTTCCGAGGAAAAAGCTGAATCATAAACCGGCGCTTCTCCGTATTCTTGGTAAATGTCCATAAGACCATGGTTTAACTCGTTCAATTCCTTGCAAATTGCTTCAAGCTTTTCATTTTTTGCTGTCATACTCTTTTCACCTCCTTATCATAAACTTTTCGCCCAACAAAGCGCGAATATTCAGAATAATATCAAAATTATGGCAAAATTGTTACTATATTATATACTATCTAAGAAGATAATATACCCTATGAACTTCAAAGTAAATATATTGTCGAAACTTAATAATTATGTAGCCATCAATGTATGCATTTTGACACAGTGAGTATATAAATCAAAAATATGGGTAAAATGCCAGCAAGAGGTGAAATACATGAAAAAATCAAAGCTGGGTGTATTTTTGATTCTGACCTTGCTGGCCAGTTTTGCTTTGGGTTATTCAATTTCCTATTTGATCCAGAACCAAAGAATATGGAATATCAGCCAAAAGCCGTCTGTTAAAACAGTCAGTCTGGAACGTAGAATTCATGGTGATACT
Organism: Bacillota bacterium; assembly: GCA_017861475.1. Lineage (GTDB taxonomy): Bacteria > Bacillota > Syntrophomonadia > Syntrophomonadales > Syntrophomonadaceae > Syntrophomonas_B. The sequence continues at coordinate 7,943 of JAGFXV010000051.1, forward strand.
GCCATTGTATGGGAGAGAGAATATGTACGTTCCAGTAAAATGCAGGTATCTGACTTTACGGATAAAGAGAAAATTCTTGGCAAGACTTTGACAGAGATCAAGAGATTGTATAA
>JAGFXV010000367.1 GCA_017861475.1 Bacillota bacterium
TACGTTCATAATCTTTCCAGCCTGGAGCTGGTCTCCACCTCCTTTTATATATTGATGATGTCCTGCTCATTTTTATAAATCGGAATCAGTTTGTTTATACCGCTGAAAATCAAAATCTTTTCGATCGAAGGACTGGCTCCGACAATGTACATATGCCCTTTCTGGGAATTGATTTTTTTGTAACGGCCGATAATAACCCCCAGACCGGAACTATCTATGAAGGTAACCTTCTCCAGATTGATGATAAGATTGCTGATTTGCTTGCTGTCCAGTCGGCTGTCGATCTCACGGCGCAGTTTATCAGCGATCATCATGTCAAATTCGCCTGAGAGTTTGACGACCAGTGTGCTTCTGACCTGTTTGAATTCTATCTTCAAAAAAAAGTCCCCTCTCTGCGTAATGGAACTAACAACTAGTTCCACAGAGAGGGGAATAATCCTTCCACTAAATTCCAATCATAATTGATAAGTTTCAACAAACATCTTCTTGATTTGTCGGATGATTCCACCCCGCTCCACATCTTGGGAGGCAATCAAATCGACACTTTTGATTTTCGTACCGTTTTTGAATATCTGTACCTCGCCGAGCTTTTCCCCTTTGCTTATGGGTGCTTCAACATATTTAAGCAAAATTTGTTTGCTGGTAATTTTGGCTTTTTCCCCTTTGATAAACAGGGAGCCAATATCTTCCTTGGCAACGGCCCGCACCTGATCCAGGTTTCCCTTGCCAACCTTTACCACTCCGCACACCTTGTTGCGGGGGACAAAGGTTTTATAAGCATAGCGGGCAAATCCGTAATTGTATAACTCCATGGAATCGCGGAAATGTCCACGGGTTTCAGGGGAAGCCATGACCACGGCAATCAGCCTCAGACCGTCTCTTTTCACCGTAGAAGTAAGGCAGTTTTTGGCCTCTTCCGTGCGGCCGGTTTTAAATCCGTCAGCGCCTTTGTACCACCACAGCAATTTATTGGTATTGTACAGTATAAATTTACCGCCGCGCAGCGGATATTCCTTAATGGAACTGTATTCCAAAATCCGCGGGTGCTGCAAGGCAGCCCGGGCCAGTATGGCCATGTCGGCAACAGTCGTATAATGGCCTTCTGCCGGTAATCCGTTGGAATTGATAAACTGGGTATTCTTCATCCCCAATTCCCTGGCTCGCGCATTCATTTTATCAACGAAGTTTTTATGCGTACCTTCCAATTTTTCAGCAACAGCAACAGAAGCATCATTGGCGGAACCAACGGCAATGGCGATCAGCATATCCTCAAACGTCATTTCTTCGCCCGGGGCAAGGTAAATTTGAGATCCTCCCATTTTGGAAGCGTTTTCACTGGTGGTTACCTTTTCCTTGAGCGTAGCCCGCCCTTCTTCCAGTGCCTCCACTGCCAGAAGCATCGTCATCAATTTGGTCATACTGGCCGGAGGCAAGCGTTTGTTTTCATTCTTTGCCAGCAGAATTTTTCCCGAATCCGCATCTGTCAATATGTAGGCATCGGCTTTGACGGTTTCCAGCTCGGCGCTGGCCAGCGCTGGCGTAACCAGTCCCAATAAAATAATCACCATTATTACGCAGGCAATCGCGCTTTTTTTCCTCATCTGTCAGCTACCTCCCCTATAACTTTGTAAAAGTATATTGAAGAGGACAGCAGATTATTCCATTTAAGGACAATTACTCAGGAGTCGAACTTCCGGTTATTGCAGTGTCTTTTTAAGTATTTCGCTGAGATCTTCCCGAGTAGGCGTGATCAAATTGTTGGCCAGCGCTTTTTCCGGCATGGTCTTATCGATAAAATGTACAAATTCAGCCTCAGTGCATACCGGCGGCGGACCGCAAAGCGTGCCCAGCACATCACTCAACTGCTGCAAATTCCCGAAGCCGGAGTATTCAAATACTTGCTTGACTTTGGGATTGTCACATTTTTTAAGATTGAAATCCAGGAATGCGGGCATGATCATCCCATTGGCGCGTCCGTGAGGAATGTCTTTGTAAATGGTAAATGAATATCCCAGGAAATGCGGTACGGTAACTCTGGTTTCACTGATCGCCATGCCCGCCAACAGGGAACCAAGCAGCAGGGCTTCCCGGCTTTCCATGCTGATTTCCCTGGACCTGGTCAGCATCTCCAGTTGCGCTCCGAGTATTTCCATGGCAGCCCTGGCATGCATTTCGCTGATGGGAGTGGCGATCACCGACAAATAACTTTCCACCGCGTGTGAATAAGCATCCACCGCAGTATCGGCCGTAATCTGCCAGGGCATGGAACTCGTATAAGCCGGGTCCAGAATCGCCAGCCAGGGCAACAGTTTATTGTCTCTGAAACCCAATTTGGCTTCACGTTCAGGAAATGTAATAACTGCAGCGGCTGTAACTTCCGATCCGGTACCTGCGGTGGTCGGCACCGCCACCAGCGGCAGTACCTCTTTAAACTGCAGCTTCAGCATTTCATCGTCGGTTATATCATTCAATGCCAGAACGGCAATGGCTTTGGCGGCATCCATGGGAGATCCGCCACCAATCGCGATGATAAAATCTGCCCCGCATGATTGAGCCAGTTTGGCTCCGGCACGTACGGTGGCAATGGAAGGATTGGCCTCCACCTGATCGAACACTTCCCACTTCATTTTGACTTGCTGCAGGGCTTGACAGATATCGTCCAGCGCACCAATACGCCGCGCCGATCCTCCCTGCCCGGTTACGATCAGTGCTTTGCTGCCCAACCCCTTAAAGATATCCGGAGTTTCTTTGATAACGTTGTTCCCGAAATAAATGTGACCGGGTAAAAATGACTGCCATGACATAATGCTTCATCTCCTATTCTTTTGTTTTTACTCAACTGTCCGGTATATTAACGGCGGATTGTCTGTACCGGTATCACTCAATTGGAAAGCTTCAAGCAGCAGTTCACGCACATGGGGCAGAAGTTCCCTGCGATTGG
>JAGFXV010000368.1 GCA_017861475.1 Bacillota bacterium
ATTTCAGTGGGCAGAAATAATCGTCAGAATGACTGGCTTACTTTGCGCGAATCAGATCGCAACGATCTTTGGATGCATACCAAGGATGTACCCGGCACTCATGTCATTATTAAACTGCCCGCCACCTTAAAATCGATTCATGACGTCCCTGACCAGACACTGGTGGAAGCCGCCACTCTGGCAGCCTATTACAGCAAGGCCAGCCAATCAAACAAAGTAGCGGTCGATTACACTTTTTGTCATAATGTAAAAAAGCCAAACGCCGCCAAGCCCGGAATGGTTATTTATGATAACTACTGGACGATCATGGCCGATCCTTGTTCAGAGCTGCTGACACAGCTGCTGGACAATAGTATGCCGTAAATTGCATTAACTTCACCAAGGATATCTCCCGCTTACAAATCCTGATGAAATCTAACCGAACTATGAGGACTTGGCATGATCAAAGCATGATCGTGCCTTTCCGTTTTAACTGGATTATCGATGCTCATCCAGAATTGTATTTTCATGGCCGCTGCTTTGGCATTCGTGCGCGCATCGTCTTCACTGTCGCCGGTTGCGATCACATAAGCATAGCGATTTCCCATAGACAACGGCGGCTTTAGTTGCGCTCCCTGGCGCGGTTTTACATAGACTTCCAGGACGCCTTCAGATCTGGAAGCACGGTGCATGCCGGTCACTTTATCCAATTTGCCGCTTTGAGCCACAGTCCGATATTGAACAAAAATATTCCTGCGATAAAGTGGTCGTAAATCAGGTTCTTCTCCCAATGCCAGTTTAATTGTCTCCGCTACCAGATCAATGCCCATCCCCAAATAAATCAGCTTGTTCATCGCCCCCCCGGAGATGCGGGGATTGATTTCAATCAATTTCCACTGTTGATTTACGTGACGCATTTCAAGATGACAGGCTCCTGTTTCCATGCCATGCGCCCTGACGATTTCTGCTACTGTCTGTGGGAGATCCTGGATGCCTTCCGGAAGTTCCAGCAATAAATTATAACCGGTAATGATGAAACGCTCAAAAAAAGATACTTCCTGCTCAATAATTGCTGCGATCTGTACTTTATTTTCATGTACCAGAACCTCAATCAAATATTGCGGCCCTTCCAGCATTTCTTCTACTAAAATTGACTCTACAGGATGTCTGTTTTTAAGCAGTCGAAGATAATATTTCAGTTCCTGCCGGTTGTGGATTTTGAAAACATCTGCCGAACCGGTTGAGTTAGGTGATTTCATTATAAAAGGATACGGAAAGGTAATAACCGGTTCGATATCTGTTGGCATGTTTTGGGCTGATATGACCATATAACCTGGACTATAATCAGTCGTTGAAATGATTTCCCGGGAGATGATTTTATTTTTCATGTTTTTTATGGCATGGCAGGTAAAATGATTCGATCCGAATTCATCAGCCATAAGGCAGGCAGTCAGACAATGCGCTTCCGTAAAACTGACAATGGCAGATATCTCAATTAAACGCAGCTTTTTTTTTATAATATTTAATTTGATTTCCTGCAGATTGTGCAAATCGCACGGTATCATTTCATTCACTTCAGAAAATTCACTGCGCTGGTCAAGGTGACTTTTCCTGTCCGTTAGCAATATTGTATAAAAGCCCATTTTTCTTGCTGCTCTTAAAGCATCACGGCTGGAACCTGACTTCAGGGTACCTAAAAATATAATCGCCTGCAATATATCCTCCCCCTTTATCAGGACTTATCAATTCACGACTGATTTTGTTGTTCGCGCCAGGTACATGGCATAATGGATCGTATTTCTTGCCACATCAAGTTCCAAATCAAAATTAGGGGGGATACCCGGGCGCCAGTTCACTTCAAACAGCCAGTATTTGCCGTGATCGTCGCGACCGATATCTATACCGATTTCATCCAGCTTCTCCTGGAATAGCTGATATTGAAGGATATCTAAATAACGAGCCAACCGCAGAGCAAAATCCTCCAGGAAAAGTTTGATAGCCTCAGCCTGGTCACTGAACTCCTGCTGTAAAAACGATTCCAGATAATTGGTTGAACCACCCATATGGATGTTTGATACGATGTTTGCGGGTGCGCCGATACGCGGGTAAATAGCTGTAATTACCCACTCCCCGCGGCCTTCCTTCTGCACATGCAAACGAAAATCAAAAACCTGACCTGCCTGCGTCCGGCAATTAATATAAGGCTGAACCATCATTTTGGTTTTTTGCAGTTGGGCCAGAATAAATTCACCGAGCTGCTCGGTGTTCATGTTCTGTTTATTGCCGTCTCTCAACAGTTTATAGTGATTATTTTCTTTCTCAATATAGATTACTCCAATACCACGGTGCCCATTGATGGGTTTAACGATCAGTTTTTCATACTGCTGTAAATATGAATTCAACTGCTGAAATGATTGCAAAGGTTCGGATGGAATAAGGTATGATCTGAAATCATTCGATGACAGAAGTCGGTTGTAAACACTCATTTTATTGCCTAGTGCTGAAGTGGTAAACGGAATCTGTTGCTTTAACCTGGCATACGTACGCCGGCGTCGGGCAAATTTTTGAGGACTTCCGGTATTATATATCACGTCAGGAAAATCAGAAATAATATCCCGCCAGTGACCGTCTTTATAGATATATCCTCTGATCCTTCGTCGTTCCATATCCACACCGCGCAAAGTAAAATATATCAGTTCTGCTCCTTCGGCCATAGCCACAGCGGCAAAAGCATAGGCTTTTTTGACCTTGCGGGGGTCTTTCTCATGATGAAGCAATCCTATTTTTATCAAATATTTTCGCCCCTTTTTTATTACATTCTTCTCAATAGAATATGCATACTTTTTCACGTATGCCACAAACAGCAGGAGTAAAAAAGTGCAGAAAGCCATGCAGCCTTTCTTTTTCAGAAAGGCTGCATGGCTTGAACATAAACCCTGTTTGTTTGTTATAGT
>JAGFXV010000369.1 GCA_017861475.1 Bacillota bacterium
TAGTAATTTGATCATCTTTAGATTATTCAGCCCGGCAGGGTTTGGGCAGGGTGCGGCGATATGTTCGTTACTGGCAATAAGTTTGCTGTTATTAGATAAAAAATCGTAATTGGGGTCAAATCTTGATTCTTGACATTTCAGATTGATTAGGGCGGAACTGTCTTCATGACTCAGCAATGAGCAGCTCAACATCAATACCGCGACATATGAATACGATTTAAACGGCAACCGGATCAGAAAAATAAAAACAGAAGGAGGCGTCATCACCAGCTACTCCTATGACGATGAAAACCGGCTGAGGCAGATCACCAAGGGCAGCACGACCGTCACCTACACCTACGAGCCCTTCGGCAGAAGAATCCAGAAGAACGTCAACGGGACCATTTCACAGTATGTTTACGATAATGAAGACATCGTGATAGAATGCGCCACAAACGGCACTCTCAAGGCCCGGTACACGCACGGCCCCGGCATTGATGAACCGCTGGCCGTCCAGAAAGGCACCAAGAATTATTACTACCACGCAGACGGTTTAGGCAGCATTGTCGCACTCAGCAATTCCTCCGCCAAAGCCGTTCAGCTTTATCGTTACGATGCCTTCGGCAGGATGACGCAATCGGGCAGTGTTGTTCAGCCCTATACCTACACGGCAAGAGAGTATGACACAGAAACCGCACTTTACTATTACCGGGCACGGTATTATGATCCGAAAGCGGGAAGGTTCATAACCAGGGATCCGATTGGGTTTAAGGGCGGGATTAATCAGTATGCGTATGTCAGAAATAATCCGGTGAATGGTACAGATCCGACGGGGCTTTTTTCTCATCATTTATATCTATCAATGCAGGCATTTGAACAATCGCGATGCCCGAAATTGTATGTAATGGCTTCCAATGCAACACAGGATATTGATTCATTACCAAATACAAACGATATAGTTAATTCCCATTGGCATGCCATGAGAAGACCTAATGAAACTATGGGCGCAGCGATTGGCAGAACTGAAGCTTATATCACTTCTAATATTAATTTATGTAATTTTGAAGGTCTGGGTGCTGCATTGCATGCAGAACAGGATAAATATGCTGGTGCACATATGGGCTATCAAGTATGGTACGGTGGCTTGCCAAGTATTCAACACTGGCGGGCAGATACATTTTACAGCAATACACCGGGTGCAATTATTGCTAGTGCTAATCTTATTAAAAGATTTAAGGAGAAATGCCCATGCGCATGCGAAAATTGATTGATTCTGTGTTAATCATTTCTATCTCTGTTTTGATGATTTCATGTAGCAGTGTGCCCCAGTTCGCCTTGGATGATAAAGCAAAGAATAAGTTTTCGTCGATTTCAGGTGTTGTTGGAATAGAATTTGCCGGACCCGATGTAGGTGAATGCTGGAAGTACACTATCGATAAAGGGAATCTACTATTGAAGGAAGTATGGTCATGCCCACCCCAATGGATAAAACCAGAACCTTTCTACATTGACATTCCTGACGAGGTCCCTCAAGGATTACCAATCATGAAAGAAAATATTTATCATGGACCGTATAGCTATAGCAGTGATAAAACGCTTATCGCGATATCCGTATCACCAAAAAAAAATAGTTTAAATTATATTCCAACGGATTTTGTATTGATTCGATGTGATACAAAAGAAATATTACTGCAAACAAAAAATAATGATGAATATTTAACTGTGGGCAGTATTGCATGGTCACTCGACGCTAAGTATCTTGCAATTCTTGAAAAGAAAAATAAAATATTATATGGATTTAGAGAAATAATTTTTACTTTGTTTAGTCACCCCATAAGCGAATATACCTATTTTTTATCAATCTATGACCGAAATGGTAGCTTATTAGTCCGATCGCAAGTTGCTGCAGGATTGGTCGGAGGTAGCGGTCGTGTGTTCTGGGAAAATTGATAAATCGTTATACCTACACGGCAAGAGAGTACGACTCAGAAACCGGGCTTTACTATTACAGGGCAAGATATTATGATCCGAAGGCGGGGAGGTTTATTACCCGAGATCCGATCGGGTTTAAGGGGGGGATAAATCAGTATGCGTACGTTTTCAACAATCCGATAAAATACACCGACCCTGAAGGACTTTTTCCGGGACCTTGCGGAAATGAAAATCATAAGTGGGTACCTGATAAACCATTAGGTTTTAATTTTACTTGGCCATGCACTGAGCACGATTCATGCTATGGTTGTGCGGGTGCAAAAGCAGGAAAATCCAAAGCTATGTGTGATCTTGACTTCTTCGGTAGAATGTCGATGACATGCGCCAAGTATCCTTTCCAGATGAGTGAATGCATGCAGATGGCAGTAACGTATTACATTGCGGTTAACCGTGGTGCAAATGATGCCTTTACAGATGCAAGAAAGTGTTGCGACAAATAAACGAAATACTAATTGTATTGTAGTGAGGTTTAATATGCACAAACGGAAATTATTAATACCCAGCATATTGAGTCTGATATACGTTTTGCTGTGTATCATGGCATTTGCTTTCCATATTGCTAGACATGAAACGGATAAGTTTTCTGCTATGTTTATAGCTGTATTAACGCTGCCGTGGAGTTTTCTTGAATCTCTATTCCATGATCTTGTTATATCCACCATATTCCATTTTGAATTCAACTATTTTATGAAAAATATCACTATATCGATATGGGTTATTCTAAATGCAGCTTTGATATTTTTTATTGTTAAGAAGATATTGAATAAGCAATGGTAAACGCTCTAAATGGTCCGTCAAATCCTCCGCTGGAGCGATCATGTTGATTGCTTCAGAATGTTTCGGTTTAAACTGCTAGTTTGAACCAGCTAGAGATTATAACTTCATGAAACCATCAACTCCTGAAATCCAAATATCCGACGTAAAAACAGAAGACAGACCCATGCTTTCCTTTTCGCTAATACGACAGTAATCGTTAATCTTCCGCTGGAGCGATCATGTTGATCGGATCATCCTCTGAGGCTTCCGGCCGGAGCGCAGCGATCGGCTGTATTGACGGGTTATGTTTTTCTTTCTTTTCTCTTTAAATAAAATGATGCGATTCCGGCACCTAAGCCTCCAATAATAACTCCATAAAATCCACCCAAAATAAGTGGAAGCGGCCACATTGATGCACCACCACCTCCGTATGGAAGAACAAATTCATCAAAAATAATAAATGCTGGCATCACCAAACAAGACAAAATCCAAGCAATATATTCGTTCATCCCACGAAGTCTGAGTAATAATCCAACAAAAAAGGTTATTATTAAAAAAATTATTGCTACCATATGCCACCTGTTTTTTAATGAACATAACAAAAAGCTCAGCCGGCGCGGCCGGTGAAGCAACGGTTTATGTGGTTCTTTCTGCTTTAGGAAATATCCTATCAATCAATGTTCTTGCTTCTTCAAGCCATTCCCTCCGCTCGCTTTCCGAGCTGGTCACGACTGTGCTGAATGTGCGACGATGAAAATTACTGACACCGCATAAGCCAAAGATGCAGTTTCGCCAGATGGTTTCAAGTGGGTCTCCAAAGACTTGTTGCTCCCTTTCCGGCAGGGTATTTGATGTGTTGAATACGAGAGCGGCTTCAGCCTTTAATAGACCTTTGGGGATACCTTCCCCGGCATCTCCTTCCGAGAACTCGTAAGCAATCCCCGGACGGATCACCCGGTCAATCCAGCCCTTCAATATTGTTGGAGGCTGCCCCCACCAGTTGGGGTGAATGACGATAATACCATCTGCCTGTCGGACTTCCTCACAATGGCATTTGACTGACTCCGGCAGCGCGGCGTCCTTCGGAATTTCCTTGCTAACGAGTAGCGGATCGAAGCTCTCGGCATACAGGTCGTGAAAGGATACGCTGTGCCCATTCATTTCGAGCTGCTCGAC
>JAGFXV010000370.1 GCA_017861475.1 Bacillota bacterium
TGTTGAATTGTATGGTCAATACGCAAGTCTGGCGAAAGTTTTTAAAAGCAGTATCCCGGCCGATTATTATAAAACCAAATACGAAATCCTGGCAGCAGGTATCGATGCAATGGAAGGGGAATGGGATAAAGCGTCGGAGCGCATGCCGATTCTGAAAGAAAGTTGGAAAAGTTTAAAAACGCAGATGAAAGTGAAAGATGAGAAACTGCTGAATCGCAGCGAATTATCAATGGATGATTTTGAAGCCGCCATAGCGAGTAAAAATATAGACCTTGTGATCATAAAAACAGAAATTGTTCTGGAAAACCTGCAACAAATCGAAAAGACCCTGTCGAAATCAAATAATGCGCAATCGCAATAAAGTTTAAATTAAAAATTCAATAGAGCGAGCAAAAAAGGCGAAGAGCAAGGCATGCAAAAAGCCAGCGATTGAGGCGTTCATATGGTACGCCGATTGAACTGGCCTTTTGTATAAAGAAGCTATTCACCTTTTTTGACGCTCTGGGCAGCAGATCATGTAAACTGCTGCCTTTTTAATTCAATGGTTTACGCCCAAATCAAAGTCAGAATAGAAGCTACCAAAGTAAAAACCAGTGCAATAGGGAGCACGATTTTAATTACTTTTGATTCTACTCCGATACTATCAATAGTAGCAGCTGCATTTTGCAGCTTGGCCGGAGAAATAACACTTGCCAAACCGGCCGCAATCGCTGTGCCTGCAGTGACGACCAAAGGATTAACCTTAAGTATGCCAGAAGTCATAATATTGTATTTCGTAAAGAGTGCAATTGCCGATGCTTCACTGCCGCTCACAAAACCGCCCAGTAATCCAAGAAAAGCTGCAACGCCGGGATATAAACCCTGGAAGAAATTAGCCGAACTGACTGCCAGGATCGAAATCATATTAAAATCGGGAGCAGATAAAGCCCAACCTTCTGCAGCTGGAGCAAATCCTGAGTAAATCATAACATAAGCAATGGCAAAAAAGATCATCGCGGAAAAGGTCGGCCGGGGTGCACGTTTCCACCATTTACTCATGATATCTTTCCACTGAGCCTTGCTGGGTTTAATAAATGGTACAGCCAGCAATGTGCTGATAATAACCCAGGTATATGCATTCCAAAGCATTCTAGTGTTTATGGGTTTGCCTCCGGGAATGATCTGTACCGCCATAGCAAGATCTTTGGAGAGAAAATTGTAAAACGGCGGCCAGAAATTGATAATCAAACAGGCGACGATCAAAATCGTCCAGGGGGATAATGCCTTCATTAAAGGCATGGAACGTTCAATTTCCTTTTCCTGTTCGGTTACACAAGAGCGATCCAATAACGGCTTACCCTTAAGTTTTAAGTAAAGGATCATCATCAGTACCGTAGCCATGCCAGCAATAACACCGGTCAGAACAATGCCTTTGCCGATATGGGCAACCAACATGGCGGTGAAACCCATCGTTAGGCCGGCCAGCAAACAGGGGATAAAACCTTCTTTAACTTTGCTCCATCCGCCTACGATAAATAACATACCAAAGCCGATCATGGTCGATATTATCGGCATAAACTGTGAAAATACCAGCGCAGAATCATTTATGGAAGTACCCGTCATATCTGCAAAAACGACCAATGGTGCGCCCAGCAGAGCATAGGTACAAAGCGAATCAAATCCGATTGCCGGTAAAGCTACCGCAACGAAGGTGGAATAGCCTAATGCCAGCATAATTGGCGGAAGGATCGAAACAGGAGTGGCACCGACTGCTACCAGAAGTGTTCCAATACCCATGTTAATGATCATTATCTGAACAACCTGGTCATTTTTGGCCAAAGTTTTAACAAATACAACGATCCTTTTTAAAGCACCGGTGGATTCCAGAAAAGTAATCTGAAAAATTGAAGTCAATACCATTAGAGAAACCGGAAATGAAGCCACAATTCCTGCCACGCTGGCAGTTAATCCGACTTGCAGAGAAGTGTTAAAGAAAAGAAAGGCTACCAGAACAGTTAAAACCCAACCCACAAAACCACTGAGATCAGCCGACCATTTTGCCCAAACAAGCAAAATCAACACAACAATTACCGGTACAAGCGTAAGCAGTACACTCACAGATACCATCCTCCCATTCTACAATATAAAATTATTTCTTTCGTGCCAGTCGAACAAACACCAAACTACAATCCTACGAAAGGGGATTATTTATTCACTGCACATCTCTGATATATTACCATAATTGTATTCATTTTGGCTATTAAAATATTCCGATGGAGCTTTTGAGTTCCAGTATTTGTGAAGGCAAGGCAAAATCAAAATTTATTTGTTTCTTATCAGTTTCGTAAGCCAACCGGACTTTTTTTCTGCTATTTCTGCCCGTACAGCACCCATCAGTTCATCCCATCTGGCAGTGTTTTCGTTATTCATTTTCTTTTGTGCTTCCTCCAACGCTTGCAACTTTTCTTGCATACGCTTGTTTTGTGCCAAAATCTCATCATTCTGCTGCATGATATTACGAGCGACATTCACGATTTCAACAAAATCAGCTGCATTGTAAACCTGGGGGACATTACTATCATTGTTGTTAGCTTCATTCAAATTTTCCAAGGCCAATTTGATAGCGGTTGTATTCAACCCTTTTTCATTTTTTAACTGCAGAATCAACCTCAGCGTATCAAGATCGGAATCAGTATAGAGTCGTTCACCACGTTCATCACGCTTGATTTTAAGTTTTAAGCTGCTTTCCAGATAGCGAAGCGTATAAGGCTCTAAATTAAGAATCTCAGAAACTTCACCGATTTTATAATAAATATCTTTCATATTGTAACCTTTCCTCCTCTGGCTTCATAAATTGTTATTAGCCAGGTCAACAACGAGTGAGTACAATAAATTGCCGCATTCAGCATTGATAAACAGTTGTCAAGCCGCAGTATAAAAGCAGAAA
>JAGFXV010000371.1 GCA_017861475.1 Bacillota bacterium
AAATACGATTCCGGGCATGACCGAAATGAGTCTGGTTCCCGACGCAGCAAGAGCCGCCGGGATCAGTTTTCCCGAATTGATTGAAATGATCGTTAAACTGGGATTCGAAAGCAATTCTTAAAAGCAGGAACTTGATCATACCATATCGAATCTATAAAATATCTAACATTCCTAAGGGGTTTTTTTAATGACAAATTTTTTACCTGCGGGAATAATCAACGAAACCATCAGTGACATAAACCAGAAGGCAAGAGAGATGAAAACCTTTCTTGCTGAAGAGCGTCTGGAAGAATTAAAAAAATCCATTGATGAATTGGAAGAAATAGCACTGGATTTATGGGTCTTTATTGAAAGATTTCAGTGTGAACCTCTGATATATACTGGACCAGGAAAGACGGATGAAGTAATCAAACGTCTGGAGTGGGCCTTGGCTTTTTCTGAAGAAGATCTGGAGCAAATGCTTAAAGCAATGAACAGCAGAAAAAAAGCCTGATCGATAAAGCTTTACCTTAGAAGTCTGTATCTGATAAAGATGCCTTGGAGATTATTGAGGCATCTTTAAGCTTTTATTGTAAAACAACATGTTCCCGGGACCCGCAAGCAATCTTTGATTCCATAAGCGGGTGGGGTTCTTATCGCGGAGCACAAGGTTCCCGGGACCCACAAGCAATCTTTGATTGCGTAAGCGGGTGGGGTTCTTATTGCGGAGCACAAGGTTCCCGGGACCCGCAAGCAATTCTTGATTGCGTAAGCGGGTGGGGTTCTTATAATACCTTTACGCAATAGTTAAACTTTTGTTGATTTATATAATTATTTGTTTAGATTGGAGTTGATTTGGGTTTTTGAATCAATCGTTAGCAAATAATAATCTTGTTCTTATTTTTTAAGCATATGTTTAGATATTAAATCGCTTTTAATTTTGCTTCGACAACAAATGAGGAGGGAATTCATGAACAACGAAAAGAAAAACATCAGTAGCTCAATTAAATTACTCATTATATTTTTGATTTTGGGTGCTTTCTCTATTTTCAGTAATTATTATGTAGACTGGCTGTGGTTTTCTTCCCTTGATTTTCAAGAGGTATTTTCCACTACAGTCCTCAGTAAATTGCTGCTATATGTCCTTGTTTTCCTGATCTCATTTCTGTTTATATGGCTAAATCTGCAGTTGACCAGAAAATTTAAAAATAAAGAGGAGTCACCCCGGCCGCAGATAGATGTCGACAATGAAGTTATTTTTCTTCACCCGGAAACTTCTCCTTGGCAGCGTTTCCTCGAAGGAAAGTTATCCCGCTGGACATTTATTATTATCAGTATCGTGGTGGCTTATTTAGTAAGTGCTTCCACTGCTGATCAGTGGATCGTTGTTCAGCAATTTATTAATCGTGTTCCGTTTGGTTCAGCAGATCCGGTTTTTAACAAAGATATAGGATTCTATTTCTTTAATCTTTCTTTTTATCAGTTTATTTATCATACTGTAATGTTGCTTTTGGTACTGGGTACAGTTGTCGTGTCAGTAATGTATATGATAGGTTCTACTTCCGAACTTTTTGCGCTTGATTGGAAGAAATTCACGCTGGCCAAAAGTCATATCGTAATCCTGCTGGCCAGTATTTTTGCATTAAAGGCATGGGGTTATCAATTATCTGCCTTCAACATCCTGTTTTCCTCCAACGGCGTTGTCTATGGCGCCACTTATACTGATATTCATGCCCGGTTGATCATGTATAAAGTGCTTATGATCATTGCTTTGCTGGTCGCAATCGTGATCTTGATCAACCTGTTTATTAAAAAAATGAACTGGATTCTATACAGCATAACCGCATGGTTTATTGCAGCCATATTGCTTGGTGGTATTTATCCGGGACTGACCCAAAAATTCATTGTTCAGCCGGATGAATTCAATAAAGAGAAACCTTATTTGCAACGAGCCATTGCCATGACCCGGGATGCCTATGAACTGAATACGGTGGACAATAAGGAATTCAAGATCGATTACAACCTGACCATGAACGATATCAATGACAACCGTGCTACGGTAGATAATATCAGATTATGGGACTGGCAGCCCCTGCAGGATACTTATAAAAATCTGCAGGAATTGCGTCCATACTATACCTTCAATGATGTCGATATAGATCGTTACACAATCGATGGACGCTATCGTCAAGTGATGCTTTCAGCCCGTGAAATGGAAGATATCTATAAGAGTACGGACATGAGTCCCCAAGCCAAGACCTGGATCAATCAACGTCTGATGTATACTCATGGATACGGAGTCGTCATGAGTCCGGTCACTGAAATTGCTCAAGAGGGTTTTCCGAAATTCTATATTCAGGATATCCCTCCGGTTTCCAATACGAATATAAAAGTTACCAAGCCAGCGATCTATTTTGGTGAAAAAACAGATACCTATGTTATCGTAAACGGAAAGCAAAAAGAATTTGACTATCCGGTGGGTGCGGAAAACGTATACACCAATTATGAAGGCAATAACGGTATTCGCATCAATTCATTTTTCAGGAGACTGATGCTGAGCTGGGAATTAAAAGACTATAAAATCATTCTAGCCACCAATATCACCAATAAAAGTCAGGTATTAATGAACCGCAGCTTGACAGAACGGGTCAATAAAATTGCTCCTTATCTGGCCTATGACGGTGATCCCTATATTGTGATCGGCAATGACGGCAGACTCTTCTGGATGCAGGATGCATATACCTATTCAAGCAAATATCCTTATTCTCAGCCCTTTGATGGTTCCGGTCACAATTACATCCGTAATTCGGTAAAAGTGACCTGCGATGCCTATACCGGAGAACTGAATTTCTACGTTGCCGATCAAAATGATCCAGTGATCAAAACGTACCAAAAGATTTTCCCACAATTGTATAAATCCATGGATGAAATGCCGGATGG
>JAGFXV010000372.1 GCA_017861475.1 Bacillota bacterium
CCCAGATCGTACTGATAAATGACAGTACCGTTACGCCGGAGACTCCCAAGAACACCACGGAATTGATGGCGTATGCTAAAAAATATCCCGGTAAAGTAACCTATCCGGCTCTGCCCGACTTCACCGGCAGCGCCTTCGTCCGCAATATTATTTATGATATATGCGGTTATGAGCAATTTGCCACCATGAAAGCCGACAAGGCCACCGTCAAAAAGGCCATCCAGCCGGCGCTCGATTACCTTAAAACGCTCAATCCCTATCTGTGGAATCAGGGCAAAACCTTCCCGGCAACCTCGGGGCAGGTGGACAACATGTTTGCCGACGGGGAACTGGTGCTCAATATGAGTTATGCCCCCTACAGTGCTGCCAATGCCATAGCCAAGGGGACCTATAAAGAAACCGTGCGTACCTTCCAGTTTGAAAAAGGCACGATCGGCAATACCAACTATATCGCGATTGCCAATAACAGCCCCAACAAAGAAGGCGCCATGGTGGTGATCAACGAGATCCTGTCAGCAGAGATGCAAGCTTCCATGTATGACAAACTGAAACAATTGCCGGTGGTGGACTACAGCAAACTGAATGCGGACGAGAAAAAGATGTTTGATACCGTTGACCTCGGCAAGGGAAGTATCCCCCAGTCCGAACTTTTAAGCAAACGGGTACCCGAAATGCCTGCCAAACTGATCCCGATCATTGAAGAGATCTGGGCGGAAGAGGTCGTAGGCAAATAAATCTGAACGATATTCATTTCCTGCATTTCCCGCCCAACCGGGCGGGAAAATGCAGTCTGCAATACTGATTGTTGGTACAAAGTCAAAATGAGGTGTGTGGATTTGGCTAATAACGGGACAACCGGGAAAATGAAAAAAGTGATCTTCGATTGCGACAACACCATGGGCGTCAAGGACTGTGATGTGGATGACGGGCTGGCTTTGTTATATCTGCTGGGAAAAGAGCAGATCGAACTGAGTGGAATAACCACCACCTACGGAAACAGCGACGTTGAAACAGTATACGCCAACACTGCCGCGATGCTGCAGGAACTGGGGCGGACCGACATTCCTCTTTTGAAGGGCTGCGATAAGAACGTTCTGGATTGCGAAGCAGCGGAGTTCCTGGTCGAAACGGTCAAGGCTGACCCTGGAAGAATCAGCATCCTGGCGACCGGTTCCCTGACCAATCTCTATGCCGCGTTTCATATGGATCAGGATTTTTTTGACAACGTCGGTGAGATTGTCCTGATGGGCGGGATCACGGAAGAACTGAATATTAACGGCCGGATCCTGAATGAACTGAATTTTTCCTGCGACCCGGCAGCGGCCGAATGTGTCCTGCGCTCCAGGCAAAACGTCTCGGTCATTACCGGCAACAACTGCCTTACAGCTTTTTTTACGGCAGCTGATTTTCGCCATCAGCTTGGATTAAACCGAAAGCCGATTGCCCAATATATATACCATACCTGCAAAGATTGGTTCAGAACCATGATGCGGGTATTTGAACTGGAGGGTTTTCACAACTGGGATGTGGTGGCGGCAGTCTATCTGGCGGAGCCGGACATGTTTATGGATAAGCTGTATGGCTTTGATTCCGGGGAGAAAGAGCTGTCGCAAGGGTTTTTGCGTTTGAGCGGCCCGGATGAAGCAGCTTGTATGATCAATCTGCCGGAAATTAAAAGTATAGAGAAATTTTCGGAGGAAGTGTATCAGAGTTGGCTGACGGCGCAATGTGATTTCAGAATATCGGACGGGACAGCCGGATGAGTGAGGCCGGGCTACGGTTGATTTAATACTGTCACTCTGAGCGATAGCGAAGAGTCTCGTAATTGCCGGAGATCCCCCCTGCGGGGACTACATATGTGACCAAAAGGTCACAATTAGGGTAGCTTCGCTAACGCTCAGGATGACATTTAAAAGTTACATGATAATTAAAAAGGACGTGAGCATGTTGCTGGCGGAAAAACTGCTGACGGATGTTAAAAACTACATAAGACGAAATCTCACCAGGCCTGAGTTTTTAACAGCGCTGGCTTTACCGCCGGATGCCGGACAGGATTTTGAAGTCAGTTATCTGGCCCAGGGGGAATACAACCTTAACTATACGGTTGCCTTC
The DNA here is from genome assembly GCA_017861475.1 of Bacillota bacterium. Lineage (GTDB taxonomy): Bacteria > Bacillota > Syntrophomonadia > Syntrophomonadales > Syntrophomonadaceae > Syntrophomonas_B. Next base: position 2,113 of record JAGFXV010000372.1, read on the forward strand.
GGGGCAAGAAAGTTTGTGCTGCGGATAAATACCGGCAGCCAGATGTTGCTGGAAAACCAGATCGCTTATGAATATAAAGCGCTGCAGTTGTTGAACCGCTCCACTGTGACTCCGCGGCCCTACTGGCTGGATGACAGCCGGCAGGAATTGCCTTACGGATTACTTATCATGGAGTATCTGGCGGGAGAACCGTTGGATTATAAATATGATCTTCTCCAGGCGGCCCGGACTTTGGCCCGCATCCACGGCATCGATTTTGCCCCGCCGGAAACTGCATTCCTGGTTAAGGAACCGGGTCCGTTCACCGGTATTTATAATGAAGTCGCTCGTTTACTGCAGACTTATTTTTCGTGTCGGCAGGCCCGGCCCGACACTGCCCGATTGTTGGAAAAAATTTTCATCCAGGCCGGTGACCGAAAAAAAGATGAGCAATATCTGCTGGCTGAACCATGGCTGCGGGTGATCAATACCGAGTTGAATTCCCACAATTTTATTGTCAATCGGCCAACCGATCAATGTTTTCTGATCGATTGGGAGAAACCGATTTATGGCGAGCCTGCCCAGGATCTGAGTATGTTTCTGATCCCCACCACTACCCTGTGGAAAAGGGATTATATCCTGAGTCGGGAAGAAAAAGAGAATTTCCTGCAGGAATACCTGCACCAGCTTCCGCCTTGTCCGCATGCGGATACGCTACAGGACCGGGTGGAGATGTTTACATTCTTTAACCAGCTGCGGGCCGTATCCTGGTGCGCCATGGCCTGGACAGAATATATCCGTTCCGATCGGCCTTTAAGCAATGAC
>JAGFXV010000373.1 GCA_017861475.1 Bacillota bacterium
AGAACGCTTTTATGCCTGTCAAGCCCCACAGCGTAAGCAGACTCAAACTAAAGAGATTCTTCTTTTGGTAACCCAGCCACAGGATGACGCCCATGCAAACGACCGGGCACGGCATGATGTAAAGGAGCATCTCGGGGAACTGCTTGCCCTGCACGACAGAGGCAAGCGGATAGAGGGCGACCAGGGCGATCAGCACCCATTGAGGCACAGTGAGCCTTTGAAAAACATCGGCTTTATTCTTGATGCCTTCATATAAAAAGGCAATGCCCAGCAGCAGAAAAAGCGGGAAGGCAAAAAAGTGCTGTATCGGCTCTGTTCCGTAAATCAGAAAAAATACCACTGCCATGTAGAGGCAAATCGCACCGTATATCACTTTGGGCAGATAACCTAACGTTACCTCGCGGCGGGCTGCGATACACCCGGCAATCAACAGCAGCAGTAACCCAAATTGCAGATAAACGGTGGCACTGTTGTAGTTGGCGATAACATTCCAAAATGCTTCAGCGTTCATGGGAAAACTCCTTTCTCACTAACTATTTTCTATTTGTAAATCCCTTTTCGGGTGACCATTCACAGCTGCCCGTCAGATAATAGCGGCAATTGCAGCAATCATCTCCGTCACCGAGGGTTTTGGTGCGTTCAAAACCATTATTCATCAAGTGGGCAAATAAATAGTCCATACGGCAGATGCCGGGCAATAAATCTTTCACTCCCAAATCCTCCGCCAGCTTTTTGATGCCGCAGGTTTTGATGTCGATTTCAAAACAATTGTCATCAACATTACGATAGTCAATTTCCCAATCGTAGGGGTGGATACCGATCGAAAGATGCTGCTGCCGATATTCGGAATCTGGGGAAGAATTTCTTGAAAATGTTGCCGGGATAAGGCTTGGAAAGAATTAAACCATTCTGCCGAGTATTTACCTATGAGAAACGACTTGCTTTTTCTCATGGCAATATTGAAAATCATTTTTTCCATAATCGTTATACTCCTTTCTCGGGTTTCACAGCCACGCCCATATAGGCGTAACCAGTGAGGAATCGGGGATAAATGGGAGCTGGTACAATGACACATTCTAAGATTGTAAATCCGCATTTTTGCATGGAAGCTGTATAATCACGGTTAATGTTGCAGCCATATGCAAAAGCGTTGTAAATAGGGTTGCATAGATTCTGCAGCATAGAGGTGATTTCGCCCTGAGATTTGCCATGCTCCAGAAACAGCAACTGACCACCAGGCTTGAGCACACGCAGCATCTCTGCAAAGGCGCCATCCAAATCTTCCATGCTGCACAGGGAAAAGGTCGAGACTATAGTATCAAATGTGTTATCTGCAAAGCTCATTTGATTGACACTTTCATTAAAGAGATGAACCTTGATGCAATTTTCAGGCACCTTGCGAATATAGGTGTCCACCGCCGTGATTTCATAAACCTGTTTCGGATAAAGGGGGAGATTTATACCGGTACCGATACCAATTTCCAGGATGTTCCCATACGCTCTCGCCAGCATCATTTTTCGAAGTCTCAAAATGGACGGTTTTCCGATATTCTTTTTCATGAGCCAGGGAAAGGCTTTGTCTCGATACCAATCAAACATTGTTCATACTCCCGTCGTTGTGGATATAAAAAAGCACATCTATGGAACATACTACTGTCCCACAGATGTGCTTGACATGCAATCTGCTGCCGCTATACCCAGCGGCCCGGCCCCACGCCCTTGCGGGCATCGCCTGCTCAGTTTGTACTGTTGATCTCGCATCCCATTGGAATGTAATGCAGTGCAAAGAGTTTAACAGAATTATACGAAGGCAGGAAAAGATTGTCAACAATAAATTTATTTGTTGTATTGCCAGTCAGAAAAAGAGTTTTTCGATGAAGCCATACAGTGGATTGCTCGGCTAAACGAACCAAGACCGGGTTAATCATGAGGTTATTCGATAGATCAGATTTACATTTCAGGGAAATTATGATTTTGTAAATATCCTGACATGCTGTTACACTACTGTCATGATTGAAATAATGGAAGCAAGGTTTGACGAAAAAGTCGACCTCAATATAAAAATTGAATATAGAAAATGCATCAGCGATCTGACGCAGAATGAAATGGTTCGTTCGCTGGAGGAGTTTACCCATCATCGCAATTTTACGCGTTTGCAGCATTGTCTGCATGTGTCCTATTTGAGCTACCTGATCTGCAGGAAGTTGGGTCTTGACAGCCAATCAGCTGCCAGGGGCGGTCTTTTGCACGACTTTTACTTTTATGATTCCCACGCGGTAAAGCCTGACAGAGGCAATCATTACTTCTGCCATCCGTCTATTGCCTTGGAAAACGCTGCCCGGGTTTTTACCTTGAACGAGGTGGAAAAGGATATCATCGTTAAGCATATGTGGCCTGTAACCAAGAGTCCGCCCAAATACAAGGAATCTTATGTAGTGATGATGATGGACAAATATTGTGCTGCAGGGGAAGTCGCCAAATACGGCAGCGGACGAGCCCGTTCCCGGCAGAATTTGCTTGATTTGCTGCCCCAGTCAGCCGTCAACCTTTAACCCATCTGACCAGGTTGGTTAGCACGCTATTATTGAATGAAAAAATAGGCATCCTTTTCGGATAGCCTATTTTTTTATCGCACCATTTGCCGGATAATATCTGCGCCGGCGATAAACGTTCCCAAAGAGGCTCCGAGATTGGCCATGAAAATCACCAGCAGGGTGCGCAGCAAACGGTTGCGGTAAAAGCCTCTTATGCTGAAGATGTCCTGGGAAACATTCTGCACATCGGCAACAGTTGGCTTTTTTATGACTGCTTCCACCAACCCGGTAAACCATCCACAGGCTAAAAGGGGATGGAGGGTGGTGAAGGGAGCCGCCACAAAGGATGTCAGGATACTGAGCGGATGGGCCAGAGACAGCGCGGTAAATACTGCGGCCAGCACACTGGTCCATAACACCCACACGGATAGCTGCTGCAGACCGGCTTGTACGCCGCCGGCAAAGGCATACGCCAACAGCAATATCAATGCGGCGGGAATGATCCAACCGGCCATCCCCGACCAGCGGCTTTTGGGCGGAACGATGGAAATGTTCTCGATATCCTGGGTTTTATAGATTTCCTCTTTAACGCCAGGGACATGCGCGCCTCCCAGAACGGCGACAACTTTATGCCCGGGGGCGTCTTTGATTTTTGCCGCCAGATATTGGTCGCGCTCGCTGACCAGGATTTGACCGATTTTGGGAAACTGGTCGCGCATATCGGACAGTACCGATCCCAGCATATCTTCCTTTAACATCTCCTGCAGGGCCTGATCGGAAATGTCATCGATTTCATCATCGTCAAAGGAGAAGAGTAAACCGGTCAGCAGTTTGGATTTTTCCCAGAAGCTGAGTGAACGCCAGATACGCAGAAATGTGGTTTGAATGTCGCGGTCGGCCAGAACCAGGTTGGCCCCGAGCTCCCGGGCGCTCTCGATGCCTTGTTTCATTTCTCCGCCGACCTG
>JAGFXV010000374.1 GCA_017861475.1 Bacillota bacterium
TTTTGCTGAAGGAGTATTGGCCCCTGGTGTTGTTGATCGCGATGAAAAAGAATATTTTGATCGTACCATGTTTGACAAAATGGGTGAACTTGGTTTAACGGGTATTCCCTTTGAAGAAAAATACGGCGGAGCTGGAATGGATTTTGTAGCGTACGCAATCGCTGTTGAAGAACTCGGTCGTGTAGATGCTTCTGCTGCGGATACTCTTTCTTCCCATCTGAGTCTTGGAGCATGGCCGATATATGCTTTTGGAACCGAAGAACAGAAAATGAAGTATCTGGTCCCGCTGGCTGAAGGAACGAAGCTTGGAGCTTTTGGACTTACTGAAGCCGGTGCTGGTTCAGATGCGATTGCCATGACCTGTAAGGCTGACCTGGACGGAGACAGTTATGTGCTCAACGGCAGAAAAATATTTATAACCAACGCTGCTGCTGCTGATACTTATGTAGTCTTTGCCCGCACCGGGGCAAAAGAACTGAAAAGCAAAGCATTCAGTGCCTTTATTGTTGAAAAAGGAACGCCCGGTTTCAGCTTTGGCAAATTTGAAAAGAAAATGGGATTAAGAGGAACGCAGAATTGTGATCTGGTTTTCGAAGACTGTCGCATTCCCAAAGAGAATCTTTTAGGTAAAGAAGGAGAAGGCTTCAAGATTGCCATGGCTACATTGGATGGCGGCAGAATAGGAATTGCTGCCCAGTCAGTAGGTATTGCTCAGGGAGCTTTTGAAGTTGCCCGTGATTACGCCAAACAGAGAGTACAATTCGGCAAACCTATTTCCACCCTGCAGGCAATCCAGTTCAAACTTGCTGATATGCTGGTTGATATCAAAGCATCGCGCTTATTGACTTATGATGCAGCCTGGAGAAAGAGCCAGCATATGGAATATGGAGTCGATGCTGCCATTGCCAAATTAAAAGCTTCCGAAACAGCTAACAAGGCAGCCAACCAGGCAGTTCAGATCCATGGCGGATATGGATATACCCGCGAATTCCCGGTTGAAAGGATCATGAGAGATGCCAAGATCACTGAATTGTATGAAGGAACCAGTGAGATCCAGAGAGTTGTAATCAGCAACAGCATTGTTCGCTAATTTTTGGAGGTGTTAAAATGGATTACAGTGAAAAAATCAAACATTGGGATGATATGAAAATTGGTGATGCAGCAACCTTCACCAAGACCATTACGGAAACAGACGTCATTATGTGGGTTGGTCTTACCGGTGATTTCAATCCCATCCATATTGACAAGGAATACAGTAAAACCACCCGTTTTGGCGATGTTATTGTTCCTGGTGTAATGGTGCTGGGTTTGATATCCAATACGATCACCATGGCTACTTTCGGCAACGTTTATGCCAATCAAAGCATCAAATTTCTTAAACCGGTTTATATCGGAGATACAATTACCGCAACAGCAACAATTGTTGAAAAAATTGAAGCCAAACATATGGTGAAGCTCGAAACCAAATGTGAAAACCAAAAAGGCGAAATGATCATGATCGGTGAAGGAATGGAATATATTTTAAGCTAAAATTGGGAATATTAAATATTGCAACATCGAGTTGCCTTTAAATAACACTGCAATTATGTTAATGAAAAAAGAGGTTTTACCTCTTTTTTCATTAAAAACCTATCGCTTTATTCTCTGCCTGAATACTTCCCTAAAGGATTGTAAAATTGCAATAAAATAGCAGGAATACCGAAGCGAGCGGCGAACTGTATAATATGGGAAATTGACAGACAATTCACTATATAAGAAAAGTTATAAAGATTATAATAATAACAGGAGGTGAAGAATAAATAAAAAATTTTTGAAGTTTTTATTTTTTAATTCAAATATGAGGGAGGTAATAGATATGACAAGGGAAGTAGTATTGGTTGGTGCATGCAGGACACCGGTAGCCTCATTCGGCGGGGCATTAAAAGATATAAATGTTACAGATTTGGGCAGTATAGTTATGAGCGAAGCAATCAAACGGGCCGGCATTAAGGCTGAAGTTCTTGATGAAGTTATCTTTGGTTGTGTTCTGCAGGCGGCACAAGGCCAGAATGTGGCTCGTCAATCCGCAGTTAAAGCAGGTATTCCGATTGAAGTAACTGCCATGACCATAAATAAAGTTTGCGGATCAGGATTACGGGCAGTCAGTTTGGCTGCACAAATAATCAAAGCTGGTGATGCAGACGTAATTCTGGCCGGCGGTATGGAAAACATGTCAGCGGCCCCCTTTGCCCTGGAAAAAGCCCGTTACGGTTATCGCATGGGCAATGGCGCATTGGTTGATGTGATGATCAAGGATGGTTTATGGGAAGCTTTCAATAATTATCACATGGGAATAACGGCTGAGAATATCAATGAACAGTATGGCATTACCCGTGAAGAACAGGATGCCTTTGGTCTGCGCAGTCAGGAGCGGGCTATTAATGCGATAGAATCAGGAAGATTCAAAGATGAAATCGTTCCGGTAGTAATCAAAGGGAAAAAAGGCGATCAGGTTTTTGAAGTCGATGAATTTCCCCGTGCAACAACAGCTGAAAAATTAGCTGGATTAAAACCTGCATTTAAAAAAGACGGTTCGGTTACGGCCGGAAATGCCTCCGGCATAAATGACGGTGCCGCTGCAGTGATTGTCATGTCCAGGGAAAAAGCTGACGAGCTGGGTATCAAACCCATGGCCAGAGTGCTAAGCTACGCATCAGGCGGAGTTGATCCTAAAGTAATGGGTCTGGGACCTATCCCGGCTTCCAGAAAGGCATTGCAGAAGGCTGGGTTGAGCATTGGCGATATCGATCTGATCGAGGCCAATGAAGCTTTTGCCGCCCAATCTATAGCAGTAGCAAGAGACTTGGGCTTTGCAGATCAGATGGAGAAGGTAAACGTAAACGGTGGTGCGATTGCCATCGGGCATCCGGTT
>JAGFXV010000375.1 GCA_017861475.1 Bacillota bacterium
AGTTTTTGGGCAACGTTTCCCATGAACTGCGCACTCCGCTGACTTCCATCAAAGGTTTTGTGGAGACACTGTTGGATGGTGCCATGGAGAACAGCGACCAGTGCAGACGCTTTTTATCCATCATTGATGCTGAAACCTACCGCTTGAGCCGCTTGATCGAGGACATGCTGAGCCTTTCGTCCATCGAATCCAAGGAAAGAGTTATGCGGCCGAGACCGGTTTGCATGCTAACCTCGATGCGCAATGTATTGAACATTCTGGGTCCGCAGATCAGCGAAAAATCACTGCGGGTGGATCTGATTTACCGCAATGATCATTCTTACATCCAGGCTGATGAAGATCTGCTCAATCAGGTTTTTATCAATCTGCTTGACAATGCGATCAAGTTTACCCCTGAAAACGGCAGTATCGTTATACGCTGCAGGAAACAGGGGGGACGGTTGATCCTGACCATAACCGATACCGGGGTAGGCATCCCCCGCGAAAGCCTGCCGCGCATATTTGAACGTTTCTACCGTGTCGACAAAGCCCGTTCCCGCAGGCAGGGCGGCACTGGCTTGGGACTGTCGATCGTGAAACACATCGTAGAATCCCATGGCGGGGAAGTGTTTGTGGAAAGCGAAGTAGGTAAAGGCTCAACTTTTGGAGTGAGTTTTATCGCGCTTTAATTTGAATAGATGAAATAAATAACACAGCTTGATTCAGCCATAACAGCGATATTGCTCCCCATAACAGGGAGGAAATCATGTCAGACAGACGGGAAAGAAAAGAGCGTGTCCGGACCAGGAAAACGGTCCTGAAGCTGGCAGTAGTCGTAACTTTGATCATACTGGCCGGCAGTCTGGTATATCTAACGGGGCGCAACTTGATCACTGCCTATCGTGATCATCAACGAGATACGGTATTGGCTCAATACGGAGCCATTGAGGAAAAACTCCAGGGCCAGGGTTTGGTTCTGCGAAATGAGACCGTATTCAATGCTCCGGCGACCGGCTTTTTTGAAAACATGGTCAGTGACGGCGGCAAGGTCAGGATCAATGCCTTGCTGGGGTATTATATAACCAGGGGTGAAAAGCATTCTCTGCACGCTTCCTCCAGTGGGTTGTTTACCCGGCAGATTGACGGACTGGAAGGGGTATTGCAGAATGTTACCCTGTCTGCAACAGGACCTGAAACTTTCAGTTTCCGAATCCAGCATCATGACCCAGGAGCAGAATTCAAAACCGGTCAGGGTGTATATAAAATCGTCGACAATCTTGAACCGACCCGTTTGATACTGCAATTTCCGGAACAGAAGACAAATCCTGAATTTAAAAAAGACCAGTCAGCCAGCCTCTCCGTTGACGGAACGATGCTGAGTGACTGTACCGTGATTGATTTTAAAAATGACTTTCATAAACTGGTGGTAATGGTTGAAACGGTTGATTTCAGGGAAGAATTGCTGAACAAGCGACAGGTCAATGCAGAATTGACCCTGAAATCGCCCAGCGGCTATTTGATACCGGAGAAATCAGTGATTAATCGTGGTCAGGAAAAAGGGATATACTGCGTGGACGGCGAAGAAATAATCTTCATAGCGGTGCAGGTACTGGCGGTGAAGAATGGGATGGCCGTTGTCGAGGGATTGGAGCCCAATGATATGGTTATCATAAAACCGGACAAAGTAAAGCTTTGATTTTACGTTCCAGCTAATTTAGGAGAAAGAAATGGAAGAACTCAAAAGAAAGTTAACTGCCATCCAGCAGAATATTGAGAAGGCGGCCCGAAAAAGCGGACGCAGTGCGCAGGATGTAACGCTGCTGGCGGTGACCAAAACAGTGGATATTGCCACCGCGCAGCAAGCCTATGAACTTGGTATCAGAGATTTTGGCGAAAACCGGACGCAGGAATTGAACCACAAACAGGCAGCGATTCCGGATGCCAGATGGCATATGATCGGGAGGCTGCAGTCCAATAAACTAAAGGATATTGTAGGCCGGGTACACCTTATTCATTCCATGGACAGCTGGCATATGGCCGAGGAGATTGATAAAAGGGCTCGTCATCTGCAAACCGAGTCGGCAGTACTGCTGGAGGTGAACATTTCCGGCGAAGAGCAAAAAGCAGGTATCCAACCGGCTGACGTAGATGGGATACTTGATTCGTTGGGGCAGTTGCCCTCACTGCGGTTATATGGTTTTATGACCATGGCCCCGCTCTCTTCTGTAGGAGAAGAAAGCCGCCCTATTTTTGCAGAGTTATACAACCTCAGAGAGAAACTAAAGAACAAACATTTTGCCAATGTTGAACTCAAATATCTATCCATGGGAATGTCACAGGATTATGAAGTCGCCGTAGAAGAAGGAGCCAATATAGTGCGCATAGGCAGCGCGCTGTTTAATTAAGATAAATCAACCACAGAGGATTATCGCTTTGAGAAAATGAAATGATTAATGATTGAGGAGGCTATATCAATGGGATTATTGGATCGTTTTTGGGGATGGCTGGGGGTACGCGAAGAAGAGGAACAAACGTTTATGGAGCTTCCGCCCGGTGGGTATGACCGGGAAAGTAAATCAGCCAATCTGGTCAGTATCCATAGCGGCAAAAATCTCAAAGTAATGGTATGTGAACCGGAAAAATTTGAAGAGGTACAGGCGTTGGCCGACCATCTGAAAAACCGCAAACAAGTGATCCTGAATTTCGAAAATACTGCGCCGGAAGTATCACAACGGGTGATCGATTTTATTAGCGGTGCCACTTATGCATTGGATGGACAAAGCCAGCAGCTGGGACGCAACATATTCCTGTTTGCTCCCTCCAATGTTGAAGTCGCCAAGGATCATCGTGCACTGATGCGCAAGAACCCTGTTCAGGTGCCGGATGCATTCAAGGGGGACAGAAGATGACCTGGACCCTGGGCGTCA
>JAGFXV010000376.1 GCA_017861475.1 Bacillota bacterium
GCGTCGCATCTCTCTCATTTCATCTTCGTTGGTTTTTGGTGCCTGGCACGAAGTTATTACGTTATTTTGCAATATTCTGCCTAAATCCATAGGGTAATAACCTGAGATCTCCCCCTGGTTATTGATTCAATTTAACCATGCAGCGGACGCCGTTTCCCTGTCTGCCTGATTTCAGGCAGGCATTGTCTGATTTGCACAGCGCTTTGCTGTGGTCTCCGGAAGCCCATCGGTTTACAAGTTCGGGCTCCATAATAAAAGGTCTGCTCATGGAGATATAGTCCACCTCTTCGTTTTCAATGAGTTGTTGGGCCAGTTCATAGGACCGTATACCACCGACCAAAATGAGCGGAATATCTATTTCACGTCTAAAATGGCGAGCTTCATATCTGAAATAGGCCTCTTTTTCTATAGAGTTAATGCCTGTTCTGCTGGGTTCCAGCTTCCCAGTCCTGACCACCCCGCCACTTATTTCAATCGCATCAACCCCAGTGTCGGCGAGTATTCGGGCGGCTTGAAGAGAGTCGTCCAGTTGCAGGCCATTTTCAATAAAATCCTGACAATTGAGTTTTACCAGGATCGGATAATCCTGCCCGACACTTTTTCTTATCGCCTGAATAATTTCCCTATGTATCCTGGAACGATTAAAAACACTTCCTCCGTATTCATCCCGGCGGCAATTAAAAGCGGGAGACAGAAACTGACTGAGCAGATAACCATGCGCGGAGTGAATCTGAATACCGTCAAAACCTGCGGTTTTAGCTCTGGCAGCAGCTTGGGCATATGCCGCGACCAGACCCCGAATATCCTCCATGGTTATTTCCCTGATGGATGGATCAGATGTGTCTTGGGGCTGTGAAACTGCCAGAGCGGTCTGTCCGGTGAGCTTAGGTGAGGCAAATCTTCCGGCATGCGCCAACTGCATGATAATCCTGCCGCTTGCGGCGTGAACCGCTTCGGTCATTTTTTTAAGGCCAGGAATAAGGCCGTCGCTGTATACACCCAGTTGTTTTGCGCTTACTTGTCCATCGGTTCGGACATAGGTATGACCTGAGATAATCAATCCTGTTCCCCCGCTGGCCAGTGATGCCATGAGATCGTTTAAAGCGGGAGTGACGGCTCCTTCAGCGCTGGCTATTCCTTCAAATGTTGCAGATCTTACAAAGCGATTGGGGATTACCAGGTTCTTTATGGTGGTTTGGTCAAATAAAGTCTTCATATGATATCACCTCGTTTTAGATTTCAATAAGAGCACGACACAAACAGTGATACATAAAACTCTACTAAACTGGCAGGAAAAGTACAAATCATATATTCAATTCTTTCAAATAATAAATTATCATCTGGTTCGAATAGTTGATCGCCACCCGCCTTATGGCTCACATATTTGATCATTCTGTAACAAATACTAACAACAAAGGAGGTACGACAGTGAAAGCAAAAAAAATGAAAAGCCTGGTTTTCATTCTGTTGCTGGGCCTGATATTAATTGGATTGATCGGATGTTCAACATCAGCTAAAAAGCCATTGCCATTTGCGAAGACGAAAGCGAAGCTGCAGGTGATGGGTTTTTATGAAAAGGGATGGAACGATCTGACCTATGGCTTCCCTTCTCTTAAGGCTCATTACAAGGAAATCAATGTACTTATGCCCTACTGGTACACGCTGAACGCTGATGGCAGTATCAAAACAGCATCTGTCGGTCTGGAGCCTGAGGTTATTGATTTTATACGCCAGCATCCAGAGATCAAGTTGTTGCCGCTGATCAACAAGGACCTCACTGACCAATCGGTGCTGACCGACGCTACCACCAGAAATACCGCCATAAGCAATATTGTTAAAACGGTAACTGACAACAAGTACGACGGGGTCAATATTGATTTTGAGCTGCTGCCGGCCAAAAACCGCGACGATCTGACCGTCTTTATCCGTGACCTGGCTAAACAGCTGCATAGTCAAAATAAAATGGTATCGGTCTCGGTAATGCCCAAACTGGATGGACTGGAGGAAATAGGTGCCGCCTATGATTATGGTGCATTGGGCAAGTTGACTGATTTCGTAACCATCATGACCTACGATAAACATGCTGCCGCAACGAAACCGGGATCAGTTTCCCCATATAAATGGGTGGAAAAGAATATCAAAGAAGCGCTGAAGTCTATTCCCGCCAACAAGCTGGTGGTTTGCATCGGGGCTTATGGATACGACTGGCCGGTTCCAGAAGTAGGAGAAACCAAATACATCGGCATGAGGGAAGCCCAACAACGTGCTGATTCCCACAAGGCCAAGGTGAAGTGGGATGATGATTCGCAATCTGCTTACTTTTTTTACTGGGACGGCGGAGTCAAACATGAAGTTTGGTTTGAAAACGGTTTCAGTATAACCAGGAAAGTTGCCCTGGCAAAAAAATATAACATTCGGGGCGTAGCCATTTGGAGAATTGGTTTTGAAGACAAGCAATACTGGTCGAAGCTGCATAAGGCGGTAAACAAGTAACTTATAAATTTATGTCGGCAGTTTACCGCCGACTTTTTTATGATTTTTATTTTACTCTTTATATAACTTCTCTCCATGCAATTCATACAGCGAATTGAATAATAATAGATATTTTTCCTTGTGTTCTGCTTTATCCTTATACATTTCAATATCGGCGTTTTTAGAGATCTCAACGATATTAATATCGCTGCAATTCCCCCAGGCCGCCCCTATGGAAAAGCTCAAAGGTGCCAGCGGTTTTTCTTGGTTGTGTTTTCTTAGCTCGGTTCGCAGCCTTTCACAGGCATTCCGCATGACTTCGATTGAACTGGAGGGCATGGCGATGGCAAACTCATCCCCCCCAACCCGGGCTACGATATCACACTCTCGAAAAGAATGCTGCAGGATTCCTGCGGTCGAAGTGA
>JAGFXV010000377.1 GCA_017861475.1 Bacillota bacterium
TCTTTGTTGATTCTTTGAACCTCATTTTCGATGGTTTCCCGTAGCAATGGTACATTTATAAAATCATCACCCACGCTGGCCACGGTTTTGACCCCGTTGAGATCGACGTACCGGATCGCTGTCTGATCATAACTGATCCCGGATTGTTCAAATAAAGCCATGAACTCTTCATAATTGGGAACGATCAAGGCGCCGATATACTTCTGGCTGTCGCCGACCGCAAAGGCCAGATCGACAAAACTACTGGTGGAGAAGGCTTGCTCTACTTTGGAGGAGGCAATATTTTTGCCGGTGTCGAGTACGATCAGACCTTTTTTGCGGTCCACGATTTTAATAAATCCTTCCGGCAGCATCTCTACAATATCGCCGGTCTTGTAAAAGCCATCCTCCGTGAATGCCTCACGGGTCGCTTCAGGGTTATTCCAGTATTCCAGGAAAATATTGTTGCCCCTTACGCACCACTCGCCGTCTTCGGCAATATAACCTTCCACGCCCGTACTCAAAGGACCGACCGATCCCGGCAGTACGCGGTGCACCCGGTTCATGTTGATGGTATTGCAGGTTTCCGTTGAACCGTAACCTTCATAAATAATGAGCCCCATGGCCAGGAAAAGCTTGCACAAGTCCGGAGACAGACTGCCGGCAGCGGAACAGGCGAAAATAAACCTGCCGCCCATGGTTTCTTTTACTTTGTTAAAAACCAGTTTGTTATACAATTTGTATTTTAGCTTGAGTAAAATTCCGGCATTGCGAGTGATGTCCATAAATGGATATACGTCTATGAACCCGTTTTCATCAGTAATCGTTTCTACGACTTTCAGGCCGGTGGCAATGGCTTTGTTGAAAATCGTCTTTTTAACCGCTGACTGGGAGGTGGAAGCCCGCAGCGCCATATAGATCCTTTCGTAGATACGGGGCACGGACATGAAAATATTTGGTTTGAAATCTCCGAAATCTGCCACCAGCGTCTGCGGCGAGGAGTAAGCAATGGTGATGGCGGTCTGCATAGCCAGGGCATGGCCGCATTCTCTTTCGTACGTATGTGAAATGGGCAGGAAAGAGAGCAGCACGTAATCTTCTTCAATAAAGGGAGAGAAGGTCAGATCGCGGAGAACAGCTGCATTGATGCTGAAGTGGGTGTGGACTGCGCCTTTGGGATTGCCGGTGGTGCCTGAAGTGTAAACGATGGTCATGCGGTCAAACAGTTTGACACTGCGCCATCTTTGCTCAAAAGAAAAGCGCTCGCGCAGGAGCAGTTGGTTTCCTAATTCTCTAAGCGTTTTGAGGCTTATCACTTTGCCGTTGCTAAAATCCTGGTCATTTTCCATGACGATTATTTTTTCAAGTGCTGGAATATTGGAGGCTGCAGCCAGACATTTTTCCATGTCGGCTTGTTTCTCAATAAACAGGATTTTGGCACCGGAATCGTTCATTATGTAAGTCATTTCATGGTTGCTGAGAGTTGGATAAATGCAAACTGTGATCCCCGCTGCGCATAGGATGCCGTAATCGCACCATACCCACTCCGGCCGGGTATTGGACATGATTGCCACCCGATCACCGGAATTTACACCCAGCTCCATCAATCCACAGGTAATTTCTTTGACTGCCCGTCCAAGCTGGGCGTAATTAATGGAAACGATCTCACCATTTTTGTTTTTCCACATCTGGGCTTTTTTATCGGCGAATTGGGTCACATTACGATTGAGAAGCTCGGGGAAGGTTTGTTGTGAAAGGTACCAGCGGTATGATTTCTGCTCCAGATAATCCATGATAAGCCTCCTTATAAAATTATTACGATTAAGTAAATTATACCTCAATGCTTATTAATTGTTTTAATAATTATAATATTTTATTACAATAGATGATTGGTTTGCCAAATCAATGATAAAAAGGCATAATTGCAGTAACGGCGGGGATAACAAACGTAATGTACGATACAATAAATGCCGGGAGGAAGACCATGCGCATTGGATACGCTTGTCTGACCGCAGGAGTGCCTGATACTGACTTAAAAAGTTGCTCGCTGAAAAATATCAGTGAGACCAAACTTGTCGAACTGATCGGACATAATCTGCTTTCTCTTGAGAAAATCATCGACTACAATTCGGCCAACCGCATCAGGCTTTTTCGCATTAGTTCTGATCTAATTCCGTTTGGCTCCAGCCCTGCCAATCCGCTTCTCTGGGAAGGGATATTTTCCGCCCGGCTGCAACAAATCGGACAAAAAATTAAAAACAACCGTTTAAGAGTCTCCATGCATCCCGGTCAATACACCGTATTAAACTCATCTGATGCAGGAGTAGTATCCCGGGCCATGGCAGACCTTGACTACCATGCCCGGGTATTGGACAGTCTGGGGACAGATGATGAACATAAGATTGTCCTGCATATTGGAGGCGTTTATAATGACAAAAAACAGGCGGTGAGCCGTTTTATTTCCCATTTCGAGCAGCTCGGGCAGGCGATCAAAAGAAGGTTGGTACTGGAGAACGATGACCGCTCCTATAATATTGAAGAAGTGTTGGAAATTGCAGCGAGATTGGGCGCGCCGGCCATCTTTGACAATCTGCACCATGCCATCAATCCACCTACCCGAAAAATGAGTGATGTATACTGGATCGGGCAATGCCGGGCAACATGGCTTCCTGACGATGGCCGGCAAAAGATCCATTATTCCCAGCAGAATCCTCTGAAGAAGCCTGGATCCCATTCCGATACCATTTATATCAGTGAATTTATGAATTTTTATGATTCCGTGGCCAGAGAAGACCTCGATATCATGCTGGAGGTCAAGGATAAAAATCTTTCTGCGCTGAAATGTATCAACTGCATTTCGCCCAATCAAAGCATCAAGGTTTTGGAACAGGAGTGGAGCAAATACAAATAT
>JAGFXV010000378.1 GCA_017861475.1 Bacillota bacterium
AACCGCATTAAAATCAGGAGAGGGATTCGCGCCATTTTTCCATCCTGCCCCCAGATAATGCCGTATCGGATTGAAATTTTCCGATGACAGGTCTTTGAGATACCTCTCCAGGTAAAATTGACGGTCGAAAAGTCCGCTTCCTGCAATTATCTTTTCAAGGATGCGGTCTTTAAATACTGTTAAGTTTCCGGGTGTGAGTTTGTTAAAGTAAACATAGAGTCTTCCCCAGAGAAGACTGACAACCGAAGGACGGGGAGACTGGCTTATGGGTGATTTGACAAGACGCTCATGAGCTATATTCTCAAGACGGATGATTTCTCTTTGCAAATCTCCGGCGGCGCCTTGAATGGCCATTACGCTCAGCTTCTGGGCCTCATCAGGCAGGGATAGCCGGGGGAACCAGCCGGCAAGTTCTGCTGCTCGTTGTTCGACTGAATATTCATACCTGAAGGAACGCGGGAAAGAGATGGTTGTTGTTTTAAGCAAGCCCGTAAAACGACAACCCGGGTGAATAATAAACTGTCTCCACATGTATAAATCAGACCAGATATCCAACGGCGCCGGACGCCAACCGTAAGGCAGGCCAAAATAGATATTCCGGGTGTGGGCTGAACAGGTCGGCCCGAAGCGATTCCAGTAATGCTGTAACATGCGGGATCGGCATAAAGGATCGGAGATGAGCGGGAGACAGCCCTGGATTGTTCCGTCAACGCTGATATAGGTATGCATGGAGTGTCCGAAGTCGGCGTCTTTCAGAAGCAGCAGCATGGATTCAACATGTTCAGGAAACCACAAATCATCATGGCCAAGGTAACAAATGATTTTCCCTTTTGATTGAATGATTGCCTGGTGACGATACCGTTCCCCGTTCCTTTCTCCTTTGGGGTGATCAAAAAAGCGAATACGGGAATCATGACTGGCTTCTCCTGCAACAATATCTTTTGTTACAGGGCTCGCTCCATCACCAATGACAAATATTTCGATGCCGGTTATTGTTTGCTGTTGAACGCTTTTTAGAGCCCAGATGATGAAATCAGCACGCCCGAAGGTCGGTATTATGATAGTAGCCTCTATATCTGACATTTGGGATAAAATATTATTCTCCAAGGAATATCTGATAAAAGCACTTTTATAGCGCGCACCTATACAAATAAATATCGCACGTGTCAAAGGAAACAATGATTATAGGGGGAATATTATTTGATCGGGCTGCCGGCATATGTTCCACAGCACCTTACACAGGTCGGGAAATATCCTGTTTTTTTCAATGCCCGGCGAAAATCCTGATAACGCTCACCGTTCCAGATCGCATTAAAACTCTGTTCGTGAAGATTGCCGGTTTTATAAGTAAAACATCTGTTACTAATAATCATATCCCCATTGGCCAAAATCGTCGCGGAATCCCATGGAACCATACAGTTATGCTGGTCAACAAACCGGTCAGGATTTTTCAGAAACAGCGCCAGCTTTTTCTTATTTGTAAATTCATGATTGAAAGATATCCGGTTATCATCAAATTCTCTCTTTAAATACTTTATTTGATCCCATAAAATATCCGTATCAATTTTGGCTGGATCAACCCGGCCCGTATTCACGGCGGACGATTTACCCCAGGCGCAATATCGATCATTGTGTATTTTACTGACGTCTTCCGTTACGAAAGACAGGTGTAAAAATCTGATGTGGTCCACCTGAACCCCGGCCAGCATCGTATCGGCATATTCTTTCAGGCTGTGATGATTCCAATCACTGATGGTACAAGCGGCTGCGATTTTAATGTGGTCTTTTTTCAATTTGCTGCGCCAGTGCCGCAGAAGCCTTATGCCTTCCGTCGCTTTCTCATAAATACCCCTGCCCCTTATTTGATCATGAATGAGTCGGGGGCCGTCTATGGAAACTGCGATCATATCTACCCCGAGCTCAATCAAGGCCTGGGCCAGCGGGGCAAGTAAGATCCCATTGGTGACCAGGTAAATATAAAGCCCTTGCCGCTTGATAATAGAAATCAAACCTAAAATATTTGGATGCAACAATGGTTCAAGGCCATGAATATTAATCTGAGGCTTAAAGCTTTTAACTTCCTCAATCAGGGCGGAACAATCACCCACGGAAAATAAGGCACCTTTATCTTGTTTAACCTGCTGATAAAAAACAGATTCGCGATTCTTTAGACCAATGTCGCACATGACACAACGTGCATTACATTCAGCATTAATATAGAGTTTAATCATCCATGGATGAACTGTTTGCAAATCATCTATTGGGTTCATAGGAAACATTCTTCTGCGATTTTCCAAACCGGGAATGATCCGCCTGGTATTCCGGATAATCCTGCCTATCTTATTGATTATTTTATTGGCCATTATCGAGATGCTAATCGTTCGTGGCAAGATGCATAAAGATCAGAACTTGCTCCCATTTTGTGGTGACCTTCTCCAGGAATAAGGCATCGCCAGTAAGGACTCGTATGCTTACAAGGTATCACCTGGAAATCAACCTCTTCGCAGTAAGCTATCGAGGCATGAAATGAACGTCATGATAGCGCAACGAACTGCGGAGAATTAACGCTCGTCCCGCCCAAGCGGGATTAAATACATTCGGATCTGAATAGAGCACTTGGGCATCTCTTTCTCGTCTTCCTTTATTGTTTCAAATTAACATAAAGGGCAGAGCCATAATGGCTCTGCCCTTTATAGGTCCGCTTAATTATCCTCAATTTCCGGGCTTCTCACACATGAAAGCACTCATCTACCAGACTTCAGGAAATGCCATGTTCGTGTAGACATCCTCCAGTTTGCTTTTGTGACCGCGTTCCATCGATGCGAGCTCGAGAAAAATATTCTTCTGCGTTTCGTCTGCGCTCGCCTTGGCCAGTTGGGTATACATC
>JAGFXV010000379.1 GCA_017861475.1 Bacillota bacterium
GGGCCGCATACCCAAATTCCCTGGCACAGTATTCATTAATGTATTCGTAGATAATATAATACGTGGAAGGTTCCTTATAAACCCGAGTCTTACCAAAAAAAACATTGTAGCCCAGTATACATTGCAGTTCAATAGCCAGATGTTCGATCACATGGGAAACCAGAGTCCCTTCTTTCAGCCGTTCAACAAACCCACCCTCATGTCCGGGGGAGCAAAAATGGTTTTCCAAACCCGGGAAATTTTCGAGTAAAAGATTATTGAAATCACCTAAATCTTTAGTGGGTGTATCGTACAAGTCCTCTAAATCAATGATCATTTTAACCACGGGTTTATGGCTGTAAATATTCCTGCCGCGATAATTACATATGTCTATAATCCTCATTATAAAAAAATCCCTTCAGATTATTTATAAAACAAGCCAGTGAAAGGAATAAATATTTTAATGAAGTCTAAATACTTCTTTCTTTTTAAAATCAAAACCATATCCTTTGGACAATACATGCAGGCTGGCATTGGTGATAGCCAAAATTTCGTCGGGCTGCAACTCTGAAACATTAGTACTTATAATGGATCTTCCGTCGATAACTGTAACCGCATTACTGCCGAGCACCTCAAAATACTCTTCCGGATATACCCTGATGGCAGTATCTTCATCAATACCAATCCCTAATACGCCAGGATTTTCTGCTACGCCACACAACAGTCTGCCCAGTCTCCCTCGCTGATCAAAGTGCTGATCAATAATGACACCGTCTACCAAACTTAACCCGGGAGCCATTTTCAACGTGCATTTGCGGGCAGCATCATTGCTGTTACCCTCAACAATCATCGTACTGCTCATAACCGAGGCACCTGCACTGGTTCCGATGACAGCCGTTCCCTGGCTAAAAGCATGATGCAAAGCTTCACATGTTCTTGTACCTCCAAGAATACTGGTAATCCTAAGCTGATCTCCGCCGGTAAAAAAGAAGCCGGTAACATCTCTCAGTTTCCTTACGTTTTCATCCCGATTGGCATCATCTCTGGTATTAATATTTAGTATCTCAGTATCCCTTACGCCCAAACGCATAAAAACATCACGATATTCTTCTCCTGCTTCTTCGGGATGCTGGGTGGCAGTCGTAAAAATTCCTATTATGGCATCCTCACCGCCTACCATATTGACTACTTCTTCAAGAATAGTGCTTTCCCCATATTTGTCCTCGGCTCCACCAATAATTACCAAATTTCCTTTACGTTTATTGCCCATAGTGTCCTCCATATTTTTAAATAATATTAAGACCTTTTTTCAAATTTCCCTATCTTGATTGCCCTTTCATCGCTCACTACGACCTGTCCTTTGGCAAACAAACGATAAATACCCAAATCATCCTTATTTAAAACGAGTATATCTGCATCAGATCCAGCCTTGAGACAACCTTTTTGCGGATAAAGTTTCAAGACTTTGGCCGGGTTTTCAGTAACAATCCGAATAACGCTGGCGAAATGCAGTTTATGGTCCAGAATACACGTTTTCAAGTCCCCGAGTAATTGATTAATATGATTTATTCCTGTAGGGGAACTTCCGTTGCCATCTGATGATGCCGTAACGTTCTCAAGACTGATCTTCTTTTCCAAAAACAATGATAACGAATCTGCCAGGCTTAAACCAATCGTCTCACCCGCAGTTAAATCAATATTCCCGCCTTTTTGCAGAAGTTCGATACCCTGTTGGAACAGCTTCTGGTTACGATTAATATGGGTAGGCACAAACATACCGATCGGAAAGTCTGATTCATCAATTAAACGCAGCAATGAATCCAAACCCTCTTTGCCATCGCCCACATGAAGGTGAAGAACTCCAGCTTTTCCTCCTAACATCCCGCCGCCATTTGCTTCCGAAGCCAGTGTCCTCAGATCCTGCAATGATGGATGATTCGAGCGATAATCTGCAATGGCAATTTCTCCGACGCCAATTACCTTATCCAGTAAAACCAGATCGGTCAGCACCCTGCCGGTTAATGTTTCAGTCGGACTACCATAACTCCCGGTATAGATATGAGTAGTTATTCCTTCGGCTTCCAAAGCTCTGGCTTTAGCTAAAAGCCCGGCTATACTTCTAGTAATGCTATCAAACCCCAGAACGCCAACCAGCGTTGTCACGCCTGCTTCAACCACCTCGCTGAGTTGAATTTCCGGGATCCGGCTGATCGGGCCTTGTTCCCCTCCTCCGCCTGTGATATGCACATGTTGATCGATAATCCCCGGACAAACCAGACAATCCTGACAATCAATCTCTACCACATCCCAAAGATTTGCTGCGGATATTTCATCTTTGATGTCACAGATCTTGTCGTAGGCAATCAAGATATCTTTTCTGCCCACGTTTTCAGGTATAAAACAATGACCCTTTTTTAGCAGTGTGAACATGATTCCTCCGATTCAGGTTTTTAACATATTTAAATCTTACCCAGCAGATAAGTTTTAAATTCTTGAGAATCACTGCCAATTTTAATCGGGTTCACTTTTTAATAAGACTCTTTGCATAGAATTAAAAGAAAAATGGCTGACAGATAAATAATAAATCTGTCAGCCATAAATAGATAAATCCAGAAAATAAATAATTCCTGGCAACGACCTACTCTCCCACAGAATACTGCAGTACCATCGGCGCTGAAGAGCTTAACTGCCGTGTTCGGGATGGGAACGGGTGTGGCCTCTTCGCTATAGTCACCAGGAAATTTGATTACGTTATTTAATTGTTTAACAAATTCAAATCCTTCAAAACTGCACATGAAGTCTTTTATAAAAGTAGGAACGGGTTCTCTCGTGAAATATGGTCAAGCCCTCGATCTATTAGTACCGGTCAGCTTAATGCATCGCTGCACTTACACACCCGGCCTATCA
>JAGFXV010000052.1 GCA_017861475.1 Bacillota bacterium
AATAACCATACCATCCCATTCGGGTTTGGCCAGTTCAGCCTGGGCTGCAGCCAAGGTGTCAAACAGGTCAGCGGTTACGCAGTTGGCCATGCTGTGGGTGTCTAAACCGAGAACGCCGTCACCCAGGTCATACAGGGTGCCGGAACCCAGAGAGGCAACTACTTTGTTGTCGGCTTTCAGCTTCGGCAGAATAATTGCAGCCGGGCTTACAGCGATCGGAACATATTTTTTGTCGGGAATTGAATAGTAGTAGTCAACACCAGCTTCGGTTTTGTAGAAGGAGGTGATGCCAGCTGCCAGCATTTCGTCGATCCATGCAGGAACAGCCATGCCTTCAGCTTTCATACGTGCGATGTATTTGGGCAGATCCAGGGCTGAGAACAGCTGGAACGGTCCCATCTGATGGTTGTAGCCCCAGTTCAGAGCGCGGTCCATGTTGAGAATATCATCAGCAACTTCCGGAATCTTGGAAGCTGCATACAGGAACAGGCCGGTTAAATGTCTCCATACAAACTGGGATCCTTTGTCGTCGCCTTCAAAGAAAGCGGTAACTTTGGCAGGAACTCCCTTGGCAGCTTTGGCAGCAGCCAGGCTGGCCAGATCGGGTTTTACAATCGGGCCATATTCAAAGGTATTAACATCAATAACCAGTTTTTCCTTACCGACTCTCTTGTAGAAGCCGCCTTTGGTCTTGTTGCCGAGTATGCCTTTTTCCAGCATCTTCTGCAGGAAGTCAGCCGGTGTATATAAAGCTTGTTCAACGGGATCTGTTACATTGTGCTTTACTTCCACGCATGACAATACTGCAATGTCAACG
The DNA here is from genome assembly GCA_017861475.1 of Bacillota bacterium. Lineage (GTDB taxonomy): Bacteria > Bacillota > Syntrophomonadia > Syntrophomonadales > Syntrophomonadaceae > Syntrophomonas_B. The sequence goes on from JAGFXV010000052.1 coordinate 818, forward strand.
CCAACCATGTCGAACAGGCCGAAGGTTCCGGTTCCGGGACGGCCGATGGCGCTGCCGGTCAGGGCATCCATTTCGGGAATGGTCAAGCCCAGTTCAAGCATCAGCTTGCAGGCAGAAGGTCCAGCCCAGTTGCCCAGACGGTTTGCTACGAATGCAGGGGTATCCTTGGCGTAAACAATACCTTTGCCCAGTACTCTTTCACCAAAGTCTGCGAAGAAGTCTACAATTTCAGGAAGAGTGTCTTTGCCGGGGATGAGTTCCAATAGTTTCATATATCTTACCGGATTGAAAAAGTGGGTACCCATCCAGTGCTGTCTGAATTCCAGCGGCATATCTTCAACGATTTTGTTGATAGAGATACTGGAAGTATTGCTGGTAACAAAAGTTCCGGGCTTAATGTTGGCAGCAATGTTTTTCAGAACAGCTTTTTTAATTTCTATAACCTCAGGAACAACTTCCACGACCCAGTCACATTCGGCCAGAACACCAATGTGATCTTCGGTGTTTCCGGTTGTTACCAGATCGGCATCAGCTTTGGTCGCGGCTAATAATGCAGCAATTCCTCCACCCATGGTTCCTGAACCCAGGATTGCGACTTTCCTAATTCTCTTTTTCAAATTTTTTACCTCCAATCTTAATAATGAGTACTTTTGATTTCTATCAATACAAATAGCTTCAAAAACTATCGGCCATTGTATTTTTGTGTATTAGGACTAATCCTCAAAACATGCTACAGGCATATCCACTGTAATCTTGCTGCTTGATTTGAGTCGAATAGCCAGTCCTTCAATTTTCGGCAATTCATAGTCAAAGAAGAATTTACATGTGTATATCTTGCCTTGATAAAAATCGACATCTGGTTCAGATGGTTGATTGGCTAATGCAGTTACAGCCGTAATTGCCTGCTTTAACCATTGCCAGGCAATTGCAATAATACTGATCAGCTCAAGATAAAGTACGCCGTCTGCCAGGAATTCATCATTTTTCCCTTGGGCCGCCAATCCCAGCAGGCTATTGGTAACATCCACGAGACATTGCAGGGCATTGCGGAGTATTTCCGCCATATCAGCCAACTCGCCATATTTTTCAGCCTGATTGATGGTATGTTTTATCTCGTCCTGGAAGCAAGTGAATGCCATACCATGTTTCATAACGACTTTACGCCCCAAAATATCCTGCCCTTGAACACCTGTGGTTCCTTCGTGAAGAGTATCAATACGGATATCCCGGTAATATTGCTCGACCGGAAAATCACCGCAGAATCCATAACCGCCATGAATCTGTATGGCGGCGCTGGTAGAAAGAATTCCCATCTCAGCAGGATAGCTTTTCATGATGGGAACCAGTAAATCGATTAATAATTCATGACGTTCATGATCCACTCCCATTTTTGCAAGATCTTCGTAATAACTTAACTGCATGGCCAGCGATAACGTTCCCTCAACAATGGCGCGCTGGAACAGAAGCATGCGTTTGATATCCGGATGGTTTATAATGGCGATCATCGGTGAATTAGGATCTTTTACCGTTAGCCGGCGTCCCTGCAACCTCTGCTGGGCATATTCCAGGGCTGCATAATAAGCTGCGGTCGCTTTGGCGGCTGCTCCCAGACCAACCCCTACCCTTGCTTCATTCATCATCTGGAACATGTACCCCAGGCCCTGGTTGGGTTTTCCTACCAGATATCCCCGGCAATCCTTGTTTTCTCCCATATTTAGCTGGCAGATGGGACAACCGCGATAGCCGAGCTTATGTTCGATTCCGCCGCAAAATACATCATTATATTCATATTCCCCTTTATCGTTGATGCGATATTTAGGAACGACAAACAATGAAATTCCTTTTACCCCGGCCGGTGCTCCTTTGATCCTGGCCAGCATCAAATGAATAACATTTTCGACAGCGTCGTGATTACCCGCCGAAATAAATATCTTGGTTCCTTTGATCAGATAGTAGCCTTCACTGGTTTCTTCGGCCTGCGTGGCCAAATCACCTAGAGAACTCCCGACATCCGGTTCAGTCAAGGCCATGGTTCCCTGCCATTCTCCTGCATACATTTTTTCCAGATAGGTATTTTTCATTTCTTCTGAACCAAAAGTATAAATCAGGTTGGCCGCTCCGGCGGTTAATGAGGGATAAGCAAACAGCGAGTAATTTGCTGCTGCGAAGATGTAGTTAATCATCTGCTTTAGCGTGATCGGGATTTGTTGCCCGCCTATATCATATGGCTTATCTGCCTGTATCCAGCCACCCTGGCCCATTTCCTGCAAATACTGTTTGACCGCTGGATTTACTTTTACCGTACCATCTGTCCACTCAGGTGACTCTCGATCCAGGTCTTTTAAAACAGGAAACATAAGATTCGTAGCTATTTTAAAGGCAGTATCAAGGATCATTTGGAAAGTTTCCCGGCTATGATCTGAATAAAATGGATATTGTGTTAAACTTTGAAGATCGAAAACTTCATCAAGCATAAATTGTATATTTCTTTTGCTCACAAACTTTTCAGCCATTAATTACACTCCTTAAGTAAAGTATTTATTTCTGAAGATCGGAATAAGATCTGAAGGGCCATTTTTTTTGCTTCTTCAAGTAGATTTGCATCCGCAACCACCTGATTCACCAATCCGTATTCTTCAGCCATGACAGTATCTATCATTTCATAAGTGAGGGCAATAACGTTGCTCCGACCTGATCCAATCAAACGGCTGAGTCGCATAAAACCTTCCCCTCCCGGCATTGCACTCAGGGTAAGATTTTGCTCTCCCATTAAGGAGCTACTGGCTGCAATACGAAAATCGCAGGCTAAAACCAATTCAAAAAACAAATTAAATGTCTTGCCTTTTATCGCAGCAATTTTAGGCTTGTGAAGTCGTTCCAACTTATTCACCACATGGTTCAGCAAATATAAGAATTGCTCAAACTTTACTTGATTGGGTTCAAACCCAGAAGAAATATCCCCGTCGATAGTTGTCCCGGTTATGATCATTACCCTAACCCTCGCATCATTCTCGACAATGTCAATGATCCTGTCCAGTTCCAACAGCAATCTGTTATCATCGGCATTGCATGCTTCTTCAGAACATCGTTTTAAAAGAGCGATCCCATTGTCTATTTCATATGACCATGTTTGCAGCCTCATCTAATCATCCCTTACTTAGTGCATGTAGATATCCCAATCAGATGGGATTTCATGAACACTATCAACCGGAAACATCACCGGATTTTGAAACGTCTTAAAATGAACGCTCCTTTATTGCCCTTCAATGTAAAAAGTTAAATCAGCTTCACAAGTTAACTTGCCGTCAATTTCAATTTTTCCTCTTCCGGTACCAATCTTTGATTCAGAATCCAATACCTCGGTGGTAATTACGAGTACATCACCGGGGACTGCCGGCCGTCTGAATCGAACATTGTTACAACCGGCAAAAAACACTAATTTTCCATCAAACTTTGGATCATTCAATAAAACATATTCACCTACCTGGTTGATCGCTTCTATTAGCAGCACTCCAGGCATGATGGGATGACCGGGAAAATGTCCGCCAAAATACGGCTCATTTGAGCCCAGCGTTTTGATCCCGACAGCTTTTTTGCCATGTTCCAATTCCAAAATTCTGTCCACCATCAGAAATGGGGGTTTTTGAGGCAGAACTTCCATAACCGATTTATTCATTTAATAATCACCTCAATTCATAATTTTAATTGCCTTTGAAATCAGCTTTTCTTCTTTCCAAAAATGCGGTGACCCCTTCTAATAAATCCTTTGATTTAAAACATCTATCATAAGACATGTCAATCGATATCCGCCCTAAACCTCTTTCCAAAATTGATTCTTCATATGAAACAACTGCTTTGCTCGCCTGAACTGCAAGCGGCGCATTTGCGGCTATCATACGAGCTGTCTTTTCTACTTCTTCCTGCAGAGATTGCTTGGGCACAACCCTGGCAATAAGACCAATTTGATAAGCTTCCTGAGCCGAAATATGCCGGCCGGTAAGGATCAGGTCCATGGCTCTCTGTTTGCCAATTCTTTTCGGCAAGCGACTCGTACCGCCAGCTGCCGCAATAAGCCCCAAAGTTACTTCCGGCAACCCAAAAACGGCAGTATCTGAAGCGATGGAAATATCACAGGCGATGGCCAATTCACATCCTCCGCCCATGGCGGCCCCATCAACCGCAGCAATGGAAGGTTTGGTTGAGTACTCCAGTCTTTCCATTACAACGTAAGAATCAGACATGCCGGATCTTATATCTGCATAAACACTGGGATCATTTTGGGAAAGGCTCTCGAATACTCCTTTCAAATCGGCTCCTGCGAAGAAAATTTTGGGATGAGCGCTCTTTAAGACAATCACCCGTACATCGTTATCCTGCTCAAGCTCGTCCATGGCATTGAAAAAATCTTCCCGGAAACCAGGTGTGAGTGTTTGTGTTTTTAGCAGTATCCAAGCAATGTGATCGTTTTTGGTTACCTCAATATTCGCAGTTGTTGTCAATGCTTTTTCCCCCTTCACTTACTTGGTCCATATGATTGGTGTACACATATCCAGTAAATGCAACATCTATGCCAGCATTAAAACAAGTTCAGAAAAAGGATCAGGGATTCGTTGCTCCGAACCCCTGATCCTTTTCATCTAAATTATAGATTTCGCTTATGTTTTTCGTTACACGATCGCCAACAAAAAGCAGTTAACGTGAACAGATTCATTAAAAATCAATCTGATACTTTTTGATTTTCCGATAAACTGTCCTGCGGCTGACTCCTATTTCCTCCGCAACCTTCCTTACATTGCCATGATATTTCTGCAATAAGAATGAAATTTGACTGCTCTCCAGATCGGTCAGCTGGCTTTTCATGTCTGATCTCAAGCCAAGGTCGGGAGCAACCGTAGTATAGGTATCTTCAGGCAAGGCTGCTTCAAACCCGCGCGGCAAATCTTTCAGCCTGAATTGATAATTATTGTGCGTATAAGCCATCTTTTCAGCCAGGTTTTGTAACTCCCTCACATTGCCCGGCCAGTCGTAGTCCATCAGCGCTTCCTTCACCGGTAATCCGATCTGATCGAAGTAATCAGTCCAAGCCCCATCCATTTGCGTCAAAAAGTATTTCAGCAGCAGCATAATATCACTTTTGCGTTCGCGCAATGGGGGAATGCGAAGATTAATTACATTGAGGCGATAAAATAAATCCTGCCGGAAACGTTCATTTTGCACCTCAGTATAAAGATTCCGATTGGTGGCGCAAATGATCCGTACATTAACAGGTATAACTTTGGAACCCCCGATGCGGGTCAATTGCTTCTCCTGCAAAACCCGCAGCAAGGTGACTTGCTGCTCGATTGGCATATCCCCTATTTCGTCCAGGAATAAGGTGCCTCCTTCAGCCAGTTCAAATTTTCCCGGATTTCCTCCCTTGCGAGCACCAGTGAACGCCCCTTCAACATAACCAAAAAGTTCACTGCCTATCAATTCCCGAGGGATCGCACCGCAATTTACCGCAATAAAAGGCCCATTGGCAAGAGAACTGTAATTGTGGATGGCCTGCGCAAACAATTCCTTGCCAGTACCGCTTTCTCCTTCGATCATGATGTTGCTCATGCTCTTACTCGCCATTTTAGCGATCTGAATGGTATCTTCCATGATTGGGTTGCAGGTCAAAATATCTTTAAATCTGAAACGAGCCACCGCCCCGCTGATACGATTTACCAGGCGATGAACATCAGCCAGCGGCCGGAACACGACAACGCCTTTACTTACAGAGCCCTCGTGGTCTTTAATCGGCGTACCGGATATAAGAAATCTCATCTCTTTGCGACCCGCAAAGGAAACCACCGTCTCTTCCTCTTGAAACGCGGTTTGCTTGTCCAGCATTTTCTTGATACTGGTATCATCAATTGCCAATTTCCCGCTGCGAAAACTCTCTATGATTTCATTCTGCTCGAGATTAAGCAGATTTTCCATGGTAGGGTTACAAAATTCAATATCTCCCTGTCGATTGATTATAATTACACCATCGCTGATATTTGAAACGATTCCCATCAGCATTTGTTGTTGCAGCGTAAGTGCTTCATTGGATTGCTGCAGTTCAGAGGTTCTTTGTAAAACCCTTTGTTCCAGCTCATCTCTGGCATTTTGTAGTTCAGCTTGTACTTTCATGCGGTCGGTAATATCATACCCACCTACTAAAACAAAATTCTGGCCCTGAATATTCTCTACACTGGTAAAAACATCGATCCAGACTTCTTTTCCGTTTTTGGTCAGGACTTTGAATTCCGTTCGGCGCGGTGCACTCATTCCCAACTGTCTGGATTTTCCAATTTGCTTCACCAGCTCCATATAGTCCGGATGTACCAGATCCCAAAAATTCATCTGCAGCATTTCATCGAGGCTGTATCCAATCCTATCAAGTTCGGCTTGATTGGCATAAACGATTTTATCATTGCAGTAAACATGCATATAGATAGGACTTATTTCAATAAAATTAAAAAAAGGTTGTAAATCACGATATGTATTATAGAAAAGCTTATGGTTCTCAACTGATTTTTCCTTTGATGGGATTCCTGTCTGGTGTACTTCTTTCATTTTTATTCCCTCCCACAATCTATAAAAAGTTTATCATGGGAGTGTCATAAATTCAATTAATTCGTGACACTTCTGACAACATCTTGTCACAGATGTCATCTTTGCGACAGAGATGTCTCAGTTTTCAAAGTCTCAAAGCTATTAAATGAACAATTTAATTGTACGCATAAAAAAACGGTATGCCCCATATAAAGAAAGGGGTCATACCGTTTTTTCACTACTTCTATTTATACATTTCCTCTATCACATCCGCGTATTTTTTAAGGACGAAATTGGTTTTAACCTTCTGGGTAGGCGTTACTTCGCCTTCTTCTTCGGAAAAACGTTTATTTAATATATGATAATTCTTGATCGTTTCAAAATCATCCAGTTGTTGGTTGGCTTTTTTAATTTCCATATCGATGGCTTGTCTTATCACCGGCATATCAATAAATTCCTGGGAAACCTGGGTGCACATGGGGATACCGTTTATCGTTTCATAAATGAAGTTAGTCTTATCTATGATTACACCTTGGCTCTCCAACATGGTAATAAGATTATCGAATGTCGGTACAATTAAGGCGGATATAAATTTCTTGTCATCTCCTGTTACGATCAACTGATCGATTAACAAGCTGCGGCAGATAATTTCCTCAATGCGGGCAGGAGCAACCTTTTTCCCGGTATCAAGTACAATAATCATTTTTTTACGATCCGTTATACGCACATAACCTTCGTCATCTTTTTCTCCAATATCGCCGGTTTTAAACCAACCGTTCTCGAAAGTTGTACTGGTGTTTTTAGGGTCATTGAAATATTCCGAGGCAACCCCCCGGCCTTTAGCCCAGAGTTCTCCATCAGACTGAACTTGGACTGATGCTCCCGGCAAGACTCTGTTTACATAGCCGAATTTGATCCGAGCATGGTTGTCATGAGCCATGCCGGCAGTTGTTTCACTCAATCCCCACCCCGTCATCAACGGTATGGTTAGAGCCACCCATTTGCGATGTAAATCAACCGGCATCCGGGCTCCTCCGCTCCATGGTACTGACAATCTGCCGCCAAACATCGCGCGCACCTTGCTGTAAACCAATTCATCTGCTTTTCTCCATTCGGCCGCCAATTGCTCAGGCAACCCATCGGGCCATGTTCCGTCCAACAAAGGCAAAAGATTTAATCCGCCGCGATCATCAGTATAATAATCCACGCTTTTCAGCCCTACATCAAGTGCCCAGTCAAAAACCTTTTTGCCTTCTTCAGTTGCACCGAAAGTTCGTTCAAGACCAGTAAGAATACGGCTCCAAAGACGAGGTACCAATAAAATCCAGGTGGGACGAACCTCAGTGATGTCTGCAAGCACGGTTTTAGGGCTTTCAGCAAAACCGACCAGGCCTCCAGCCGCCACTATTCCCAGGGAACTGTTTTCTCTTTCCCAAACATGGGTAAGCGGCATAACAGCGAGGGTTGAATCATCACTGTTAATTTCATAACCGCCATTATTCATATGTTCTACGGACTGGGCAAGACCTTCAATCCAGGTAAATTGATCGTAAAATACTCCCTTTAGTTCTCCGGTTGTCCCGGATGTATAGATAATAGTAGCACCATCACTTCCATTTACACTTTTCCAGGTATTTTCAAATATTTCCGGGTCTTCCTTGGCAAACTCATGGCCGGTGTTAATGATATCATCCAAACTAAGGAGGTCATTGCCATTGCCGCTGAATCCTTTTTCCAGACAAATAACAGCTTCCAATCCCGA